>JAXJRF010000240.1:0-1122 GCA_036310765.1 Frisingicoccus sp. | reverse complement strand
GTTGCACCGGACATGGCATCCACTGTATTTCCAATTTCTGCTTCACCGGATGTACCTACAAACTGGGATAAAAAGTCCATATCGCTCAGTGCATTCGCACCCAGACCATAAGTTTCCGATAAATCTCTGGCCACAAGCCCTGTTACTTTTCCGTCATTGTCTACACCGACCAGAAGAACCACATTGTCTGCATATCCGTAGGTCACTGTCTGAATGACATAGCCATTGTCACCTTTGTAAACAGCCTGAATTGCTTCATCCTCACCTTCATAGATTTCTTCTGTAAAGGATGTGCTTCCCGGAAGCAAAACAGACATCATTTCATTCAATTCTTTTTCAGCATTGGCCTCTGCCGTCCCGGTTAATCCGGTGGAAGCTGCAAATAAAATAACTGCTGCTGCTCCAATCGTAATGATCGGAGTCACTAAAGATTTCAGATTCATGCTGTGCCTCCTTTCTTCACGCCAAAGCGTTTCGGTGCTGTATACATATCAACTGCCCATACACATGCATTCATCAGTAAAATAGCGTATGTAACCCCTTCCGGGAAAAGGCCGAAATATCTGAACAGTACGGTCAATGCACCACAGCCAATACCATAAATGATCTGACCCTTTGGTGTCACTGGTGAAGTCGCATAATCTGTTGCCATAAACAGAGCCCCCAGAACAACACCGCCGCCAAGAAGGCTGTACAGCATCCATGCAACCGGATCTTCACCCTTTGCAAAGATCAAGGAAAGTACGGCTACCGTTCCAAGATATGCCGCCGGAATTCTGAAGGAAATCACACCTCTGTAGATCAGATAAGCACCGCCGATCAAAAGCACCAGTGTACATACTTCTCCGATGGTTCCTCCGGTCTTTCCGAGGAAAGCATCCAAAAGACTCTCTTCAGGCAGAGCCGGCATCTGCATATGATGTAATGGTGTCGCAGACGAAACGACATCGACAGCCGAGCCAAACAACGGAAGTTCAGCTCCCGGAGCCGCGTAGCACACCATCCATGAAGGCCAGAACAGCATAAGGAATGCACGTCCTGCTAAAGCCGGATTAAAAATATTACGTCCAAGACCGCCACAAAGACCTTTAACAACAATTACCGCAAAGGCACTTCCGACAG
>JAXJRF010000239.1:0-4082 GCA_036310765.1 Frisingicoccus sp. | reverse complement strand
AGTTTGAGAACCTTGTAAGTGAATAAAGGTGTAAAACTTATGAAACAACGTGCAAAAAGACTAATAGTTTGAGAACCTTGTAAGTGAATAAAGGTGTAAAACTCCCAATGACAAGTTTTCCACCTTGATGTCGTTTGAGAACCTTGTAAGTGAATAAAGGTGTAAAACAATGGATCAGTTTAGAAAGGACGTAAAAGCGTTTGAGAACCTTGTAAGTGAATAAAGGTGTAAAACCAAAAATATACAAAAAACAACTTATCCAATGTTTGAGAACCTTGTAAGTGAATAAAGGTGTAAAACGAGGCCATACAGAAGAAGAAGACCCAGCTAGTTTGAGAACCTTGTAAGTGAATAAAGGTGTAAAACGTAGATTTCCTACGTAGTGTGTACTCTCCGGTTTGAGAACCTTGTAAGTGAATAAAGGTGTAAAACTTTAAAGGGTCAGCTGGAGGAGTTAGGTAGGTTTGAGAACCTTGTAAGTGAATAAAGGTGTAAAACGGGCTTACACAGATGATGTACTACTATTGGTTTGAGAACCTTGTAAGTACAGAATAATGGACAAGTATGGAGTACTGCATCTGAAGTATCCAGTAAATTCATACAATCGTCAGGGAAAGTTATTGGAGCAATGTTTGTGATGAAAATCTAGAGATCTTAGCACATGGCTACAGTCATAAACGAACAATTCTACAATACGCCCGTACTTTTTCATGGCTCATAACGGTCATAAATAAACAATTCTATAATATGCCCGTAGTTATGAACCTGATATTACGGGCGTATATTTTGTCTTTAAAAAAGCAACCGTAATAGAAGATGAGCAATATGGTTATAATCGAAATTTTTCAAAACTGACCGTAAAGAAACTGGAATATTTGCGGTCAAAAACCAAAATATTCTTAATCTAACCGTAATCAAGCGTAAACTTTACGGTTTAAATCGACGAAATCCCCAAAAAGAAGGTAATTGAATATATGCGAATGGAAGAACAGAGCTGTTCGCAGCAGAAAGTTTAAGCTAAGTCCCTATTTTGTAATTTTAGTATTGATTACTATTATTAAAAATGCTAAAATAAGTTAAACGTATTTGATTTTTGTCAAAGGGGAAAGATAAGCGATTAAGGAGGAATATGATTATGGATAGATTAAAAGGAAAAGTAGCGATTGTGACAGGTTCGACGAGTGGTATTGGTGTTGGCATTGCTCGATTATTTGCAGCAGAGGGTGCGAAGGTTGTAATCTGTGGCCGCCGGGAAGCTAACGGACAGAAGGTTGTTGACAGTATTAAAGAAGCAGGCGGAGAGGCATGGTATCATTTTATGGATATTGCAGTTCCAGAGAGTATTGAGAAGGTATTTGCAGATACCGTTGAGAAATATGGAAAGATTGATATTTTGGTTAACAATGCAGCGAACGTTGCTTTGAAAGATGGTCGTGTGGACGAACTGTCCCTTGAGATGTGGGATGCGGTCTTTGAAAGTAATATGAGAGGTACATTTTATTCCATTAAATCCGTCCTTCCATATATGCAGAAGAATGAGAAAGGTGGTTCCATTATCAATATCGGTTCCATGGCATCCTGCGGAGGGGATCTTGGAACGACCGCTTATGCATGTGCAAAGGCCGGTGTGGACATGCTGACAAAATATACAGCTCTGCAGTATGGTAAGCAGAATATCCGCTGCAACTGTGTGCGTCCGGGGCTGATCGTTACACCTGAAAATGAGGCACGCGTACCGCAGGTTTTGAAAGATATTTTTACAAGCAATATTATGGTGAATCGTTATGGCTGTCCGGAAGACATTGGCCATATGTGCGTTTATCTGGCATCGGATGAGAGTGAATATTTCACAGGCCAGGTTGTTACTGTTGACGGCGGCTTGAATGCTCATGTATCCACAGTTGCCCAGTTTAAAGAATTGAATTCACGTACCTGGTAAGGAAATTATCCGAATATACAGCCAAATATATTGACTAAAATACCGCTCCAAAAGTTTGATCGACATTCAAATTTTGGGGGCGGTATTTCGATTTCGGGATATTATTCTTTTCGGGGCAATTCGACATAAAAAGTCGAGCCTTCACTGGGAGTGCTGCAAACCGATACATTGCCGTTGCATAACTCAACAATCCGTTTGACCAATGCAAGACCCAGACCATTTCCTTCGGATGTGCGGGAGTGATCCGCCTGGTAAAATTTATCGAAAATATGTTTTTGAACTTCTTCACTCATACCCTCGCCCTGATCAGCGATGGAAATAGTGACAGTCTGGTCATTGTCTTCCAGGCGAATCTGAATGATGCCGCCGACGGGAGAATGTTTCACCGCATTGTCAAGAATGTTATTCCAGACCTGTTCAATAAGTTGTTCATTTCCATAAAAAACACATCGGGGAAGATGAATATCAAAATCAATATTTTTTTTCGACCATTTTGGCTCTAACAGCAGAACCGATTGCCGAATTTGTTCATCCAGCCGGTATTCTTTTTGGTGCATGACGGTTTCCTGATTTTCCAGTTTGGACAGCATCAAAACGCTGCTGGACAGGTTGGACAGTCTTCGGGAGTTATCCAATATCTTCTCCACATACCGATCATGCTTTTCCTTTGAGATTTCCGGTTCTTGAAGCAACATGGCATAGCCTTCAATGGCAGAAATCGGTGTTTTGAATTCATGGGAAACATCCGCAACAAAATCACTGCGGAGTGTTTCAATGTGGGACAGGTCAAATGTCATAGCATTGAAACGCTCTGCCATTTCGCGGATCTCATCTACTTTTTCGTTGGTTGGAACACGAACATCAAAATTGCCTTTTGACAGTTTTTCAAAGGCATTGCTGATATTCTGGATTGGACGGATGATCAATTTTCCGACACAAAGGGCAACTGTACAGCCAATGAGTACGCACATAATTAAAAACATGACGATTGGGATGTGTCGTATACGAGGGTCAATAGAAACAATCTTAAATTCAAAAAGCAAAAACCATAGGCTGCTTATAATCACAAAAACAGATACAACCGTCACAAAGACGATGCCGGTAAAGTAGATCCATAATTTAGAATGAGGTTTTCTATTCAACGTTTTTCACCGCCTTATAGCCGAGCCCGCGTACCGTTACAATCTCAAAGTCGGAACAGTCTGAAAATTTATCCCGAAGCCGATTAATATGCGTATTCACTGTGCGTTCGTCGGTTTCTGAAAACATCCCCCAGATCTCATCCATCAGCTGCTGGCGGGTAAAGATTTTATTGGGATAAGACAGCAGCTTGTAAAGCAGATAAAATTCTTTTTGAGGCAAAATGGTTTCTTTCCCATGGATCGTAACCGTCAGGGCATCATAGTCCAGTATGGTGGAACCAACGGTAATCCTCTTCTCGCTGGAAATTTTCGCTCTTCGCAGCAGTGCCTCCACACGCAGGACAAGCTCCTTTACATTAATGGGTTTGATCATATAATCGTCGGTTCCGGCACGAAAGGCTCTTTGCATATCTTCAAACTGATCTTTTGCCGTCACCATCATAATGGGAAGGGTATAACCGGCATCCCGAAGAGATTTGACAAGTTCAAAGCCATCCATATGGGGCATCATAATATCAGCAACGATCAGGTCAATATATTCTTTTTCCATGATATTCAGGGCATCCATGCCGTCGGATGCGGGGATACTGTGATAGCCGCTGCCGTCGAGAACGGTGCAGAACAGTTCACGCATATCGTCATTATCTTCTACAACAAGAATGTGAAACATAGGGAGTCCCTCCTTGTTTTTTTCCAGTATAACATGCAAAGAACACGTAAAGATAAACTTTTTCATGAATTACTCTGAAACTTACAGTCTTACTGTGGGAACAGAATCGGGAGAATTTACAGCAAATTGATACAGATGAGCAGGAGAAAAAAAATCTCCTGCTCATTGTCATTTTAAAAGAAAACAGGTTATAGCCTGTAACTATAACTGAATATTCATTTTTCTTTAAAGTACAACATATTTAACCCATTGACAAGGTAGGTTAGTGGTGGTAATATTGCATACATGAAAATGATGGGAGGAAACATACAATGAACTGGGCATTTATATT
>JAXJRF010000238.1:0-9722 GCA_036310765.1 Frisingicoccus sp. | reverse complement strand
AGTAAGACCCCTTGAAGACGACGAGGTAGATAGGGCAGAGGTGGAAGTGCAGCAATGCATGGAGCTGACTGTTACTAATCGGTCGAGGGCATGACCAGATGGCTGGTAGAGAATGGAAGAATGTGGAAGATGGAAGACATTTTCAGTGTGTAGTTTTGAAGGGATATGAGGCGAATACGAAAGTATCCGCTTTTTGTCATATAAGAAAGAAAAAAAGGATAAAGGGGAATCATACAACGGCAGTATGCCGGTCTCCAAAACCGTTCATGGGGGTTCGAATCCCTCTTCCCCTGTTTTAAGGCACCGCATTTGCGGTGCCTTTTTCGTAATAATAATAAAAAAGTGAGGAATTTATGATGTTGGAAATTTTGAAAGCCATTTTATTTGGTATTGTCGAAGGAATAACAGAATGGCTGCCAATCAGCAGCACCGGTCATATGATCATCTTGGATGAATTCATTAAGCTGGATTGTACACCGGAATTTTTAGAAATGTTTTTAGTCGTTATTCAATTGGGAGCGATTCTGGCGGTTATTCTTTTGTTTTGGAACAAAATCTTTCCGTTCCAATTTAAAGACAAATCACAACCAATAATTGAAATGGATAAAATCATTATGTGGCTGAAGATTGTAGTGGCATGTATTCCGGCTGGTCTTGTTGTTGTATTGGGACTTGATGAGGTCTGTGAAGAAATGTTTTACAGTGCGATACCGGTAGCGATTGCTTTGATTGTATTTGGTATTGCATTTATTGTGATCGAGCGAAGAAATAAAGGAAAGGCTGCGAAAATAAATTCAATTGATGATATTACATTTAAAATCGCTTTTTTAATTGGTATGTTCCAATTGATTGCAGCACTTTTCCCTGGAACTTCCAGATCCGGTGCAACGATTATCGGTGGCTTGATGCTGGGCGTTTCAAGAACAATTGCTTCAGAGTTTACTTTTTTCCTGGCGATTCCGGTAATGATGGGAGCAAGCTTACTTAAAATTTTAAAATTTGGGTTTGCATTTACCGCATCCGAGGCAATGATTTTACTTGTTGGAACGTTGGTTGCCTTCCTTGTATCTGTTGTTGTTATAAGATTTTTAATGGATTATATTAAGAAACATGATTTTCAGGTTTTTGGTTGGTATCGGATTGTTCTCGGACTCATTGTCATTGTTTTGGGAGTAACTGGGGTGATATCCGCATAAAGTTTTTTCGCCAAGATACAAAATGCTCTCACAGATGTTTATTTATTTCCATATCTGGACTCTGTGAAGAAAAAATTGTGCTATACTGTAATTATTAGTTAAAATAAACAACAGTTTAGGAGGAATCGCAAATGGCAGAGACATTAAAAGTATTGGAAACAAGAAGAAGCTGTCGTGCTTATAAGCCGGAATTGATTGAAGAGGAAAAATTGCAGGCAATCATTAAAGCAGGAACTTATGCAGCAACCGGAATGGGCAAACAGTCTCCAATTATTATTGCAGTTACGGACAAAGAGACGAGAGATAAACTGTCTGCTATGAATGCAAAGATTATGGGACAGGGAGAAGACTTTGACCCATTTTATGGAGCACAGGAACTTTTGATCGTGCTTGCGAATAAAGATATGCCGACATATATTTATGATGGTTCGCTGGTTATGGGTAATCTTATGAATGCAGCGGCAGATTTGGGTGTGGACAGCTGTTGGATCCATAGAGCAAAGGAAGAATTTGAATCAGAAGAAGGAAAAGAAATACTCAGAAACCTTGGCATTAAAGGAAATTATGAGGGTATCGGTCATCTTGTTTTGGGATATGCATCCGCGCCATGTAAGGAAGCGGCACCAAGAAAAGAAGATTATGTTTATTATATTCGTTAATATGGATGTTGTTTAGAGTCGCCTCGTATTTTTTTTAAGAGAACTGCTTTGAAACGAAAATATTGCTGCGATTTCATTCGATTAAGAATGAAATCTGCAGCATTTTTTTATTTATTGTAAAAAATATCCAGTATTTTTTTGTGTATGAGGATTGACTTTTACATGAACGTTAGTATATACTAACCAAGGTGAGTTAGTAAGAACTAACAAGTGCGATAAATTATGAGGAGAAAGTGGATATGGTAAAAAAACGTTTAGTGGGACTTTTATCTCATGCAAAAAAATACATTGTTTACAATATTCTGTGGCAGTGGATCGCTTTGCTGGCACAGATTGCAGTGATTTTTACAATGACAGGCCTTCTGGAAACAATCCTTTTGGGGACGGCAGGAAGAAAAAATATTTATAGTGCCTTGATAATTTTTACAGGTGCAATGCTGATTCGATATATATGTGATCGAATGGCAGTGCGGGCCTCTTATGCAGCCAGTGTGGATGTGAAACGGATTCTCAGGGAAAAGATTTATGAGAAACTGCTGAAACTTGGTGCATCTTATAAAGAGCAGACCTCAACTTCTGAAATTGTACAGCTTGCAACGGAAGGCGTGGAACAGCTGGAAACCTATTTCGGTCGTTATCTTCCACAGCTCTTTTACAGTTTGCTCGCACCGATAACATTGTTTATCGTTTTATCCTTTGTCAACTGGAAAGCGAGTGTGATTCTTCTGATCTGTGTACCGCTGATTCCTATTTCTATCGTAGCGGTTCAGAAATTTGCAAAGAAACTGCTGAATAAATACTGGGGGATGAAAAGGCGGAAGGGCGAAAAGTCATCATGATTGGCGATGGAATCAATGATTCTCCGGCTTTGTCGGCTGCAGATGCGGGTATTGCAATCAGTGAAGGTGCGGAACTTGCACGGGAAATTGCGGATATTATGATTGGAGAAGATGATCTTAGAGAGATACTTACCCTTCGTCAGATCAGTACAGCACTCATGAAACGTATTGGTCAAAACTATCGATTTATTGTTGGATTTAACACTATACTTATCTTGCTTGGAGTCGGTGGTATACTTCAGCCTACGGCTTCAGCGTTTTTACACAACACTTCGACATTGATGATCGGATTGAAGAGTATGCAGAACCTGCTGCAAGAAGAAAAGAAATAAAATTATAAAAAACGGTCCTGTCCGGCGTATGAAAGATTCAAAGTCCGGTCAGGATCGTTCTGTTTTATCGGGTATTTGGATTGTCGAGAAATTTTTTCATATGGTTTGATTTTTGATAAAGCCTGTTGACATGTTTCCGGATATTTTGTAAGATAATGGAAAAAGTTAGTTAAAACTAACCAACAAAGCAATTATATACAGACAATATGTGGAACGTGAGAAAGGGTGGTATCATGAGTGTTGTCATTATTGGAGGAAATGAGAGAATGGTTTGTCAATATACAGATATCTGCAAAAGTTATGGATGCAAAGCGAAGGTTTTTCCAAAGGAACATGGGGCGATGAAAAAGAAAATCGGATGTCCGGATCTGATGATCCTTTTTACAAATACGGTATCTCATAAAATGGTCACAGTAGCTGCACAGGAGGCTAAAAAGAATCGAATTCCGATTGCAAGGATTCATACAAGCAGTGCATGTGCACTTCATTCTGTTTTAAAGGAATACTGTTGTGCATAATGTACTTGACAAAAAAAGATGTACTGATTATACTATATGAAACTCTTTGCACTGCATATAAATCTACAGTACAAACTGAACAGACCGAGACGTAATGTCATGGAGTCGGGTCACTTAAGTGACAGTGGAAATTTTCATCCACGGGACAGTAGTTGCTAATACTGATTCGTGGGTGTTTTTTTATACTTTTTTATCAAAAAGCAATGCATTTAACTCCCACACATATTGAGTGCCATAGAGCTATCTTAAGATTTTGGAGGTAACTGATATGGAGAAAAACAAAACATTGGTGAATGAGGAAAGGAACACAGAAAGTGAATTTCGAAGAGTAGCGAACAGGGTATCATTGATTACGATCATCGGTAATGTGGTGCTGGCTGTCGTGAAACTTTTAGCGGGAATTATTGCACATTCCAGTGCGATGATATCGGATGCCATACATTCGGCATCGGATGTATTCAGTACATTTGTTGTGATCATTGGGATAAAGCTGTCTTCGAAAAAGGCGGATCGGGAACATCCTTATGGACACGAACGTCTGGAATGTGTGGCGGCGATCATTCTGGCAATGGTGTTATTTATAACCGGATTGGGAATTGGTGTGGATGCACTTGGGAATATTGTTCAGGGCAATTATACGGATCTGCAGACACCCGGCATGTTAGCCCTTGCAGCAGCTGTCGTTTCAATTGTCTGCAAAGAAGGAATGTATTGGTACACCAGATATTATGCTAAGAAAATTGATTCCAGTGCTTTGATGGCGGATGCGTGGCATCATCGTTCCGATGCATTTTCGTCTGTTGGAGCCTTGATCGGTATCGGCGGAGCCAGACTTGGTTATCCTGTTATGGATTCCGTTGCCAGTCTTGTGATTTTTGTATTTATCGTAAAAGCTGCCTATGATATATTTAAGGATGCATTGGATAAAATGGTGGACCATTCCTGTGATGAAGAGACAGAGAAAGCAATTTCTGAATGCATTATGAAAAATGAGCATGTACTGGGCATTGATCTGCTCCAAACCCGTATGTTTGGCAATAAGATCTATGTGGATGTTGAAATTGCCCTTCCTTCTTCATATACACTGGAATTATCCCATGAGATTGCGGAAGATGTGCATCAGGAGATTGAACATAACTTTCCGAAAGTAAAACATATTATGGTGCATGTAAATCCTGATAGTGGAGAGAAAACGGAAAATGAAAATGGATAAATAGTTAAAGATTCATTCTCTAGACCGAAATATCTGATTGCATAAATTGAAGAAATATGATATGTTAAACTAAATTGAATATGTAGTCATCAGGTGTCGGAGCGATCATAAATGATGATTGGCTCCGGTGAAAAGGGAAACAGGTGCAAGTCCTGTACGAACTCGTCACCGTAATTAGGGAGCAGAAACCGAGATATCACTGGGAAACTGGGAAGATGGTGGATGCTATGATCTATAAGCCGGGAGACCTGCCTGAGAACTGTACAGAAACGATTGTTTCAAACCACGAGTAACTGGTTGTACGTAATAAGCTGTAGGATTAAATTTTTAAGCGATGGAATCCAACATTTTTATTTTGTGTATGAACCCTTTACCTGTCACTAGGAAAAGGGTTTTTCTTTTGTTGCCACAAAACAAAAGATAAGGCGAAAAAGGTGGACTCGTTTTTGCAGGGATACATATTTCAAAATAATATCGCAGACAACTGCAGAAAAGGGGACAAAAATGAAAAAAAGAGCAGCAGCATTCTTTATGGCAACCGTCATGACAGTAGCTTGTGTGACTGGATGCGGAAGTAATGCAGACACAAAAACAAGTACAGCAGCAGAAAGTACGGAATCCGAAGTAACAAATGAAACTGTAGATGAGGATCAGGAAGCAGCAGATGCAGTGGCAGCAATGATTGATGCCATCTATGTACAGCAGAGAACAGATGCAACAGACCAGCAGTGTGCAGACGCAAAGGCAGCATGGGATGCATTAACAGATGCACAGAAAGCTTTGGTCGAAGGCGAGAACGCAGATCCGGATTATTTTGGAAAAGATACAGGTGATGCATCTAAAGATGATGCAAGAAATCAGGATGAAATCGGTGAGAATGAAATTCTCGTTGTAAGTTTCGGTACATCCTTCAATGACAGTCGTGTTGACGATATTAAAGGAATTGAAGATGCTATCCAGGAAGCTTATCCAGATTGGTCTGTAAGAAGAGCTTTTACAGCACAGATTATCATTAACCATGTTCAGGCAAGAGATGGTGAATGTATTGATAATATGGAACAGGCAATGGAAAGAGCTGTTGCAAACGGTGTTAAAAATCTTGTTATCCAGCCAACACATTTAATGCGTGGTGCAGAATATGATGAACTTATGGAAACAGTTGAGGCATATCGTGATAAGTTTGAAACTGTAGCTGTAGCAGAACCTTTACTTGGTGAAGTAGGTACAGACGTGACAGTGATCAACGAAGATAAGAAAGCTGTAGCAGAAATCCTTACAGCTGAAGCAGTAAGCGAAGCAGGATATGACAGCTATGAAGCAGCGAAAGAAGATGGTGTTGCATTTGTATTTATGGGACATGGTACACATCATACAGCTATGGTAACTTATGGACAGATGCAGACACAGATGGATGAACTGGGTTATGATAATGTGTTCATCGGAACAGTTGAAGGTGATGAAGCATTCTCAGCAGAAACAATCGCTGAGAGCGTTGCTGAAGCCGGATATACAAAAGTTATTCTTCGTCCATTAATGGTTGTAGCCGGTGATCATGCGAATAATGATATGGCTGGCGAAGATGAAGATTCCTGGCTTAGCATTTTCAATGCAACAGGCAAATTTGAAAGTGTTGATACACAGATCAAAGGTCTTGGCGGCATTGAAGCAATCCAGCAGATTTATGTAGATCATACGGCAGCTGTTTTGAATTAGTAATCGAAAGAAAGGCATGACAGGTATATGAGAAAGAATCGAATGGCGATTATCAGCATGATCCTGCTGATAGGCTGCCTGCTTTTTGGATGTTCCACGAGTAATGGGCAAAAAGCTGAACTTGCCGATGGTATTTATACGGCGGATTTTGATACGGACAACTCCATGTTCGGTGTAAGTGAAGCCTGTGATGGAAAAGGAACATTGACAGTAGAAGATGGGAAAATGACCATTCACATTTCCCTGCGTTCCAAAAATATACTGAACTTATATCCCGGACTTGCAGAGGATGCGGCAAAAGACGGAGCACAGCTTTTAGAGCCGACGGTTGATTCTGTTACATACAGTGATGGTATCACAGAGGAAGTTTACGGCTTTGATGTACCGGTTCCGGCCTTGGATCAGGAATTTGATCTGGCATTGATTGGAAATAAGGGAACTTGGTATGACCATAAGGTCATTGTTTCGAACCCGGAGCCTTTCGATGCGTCTTCACAGGATAAAGAAATGTCCGAAAAACTTGAAGATGGGACATATTCGATCGAGCTTACTTTTGAGGGTGGAAGCGGAAAGGCCGAGATCCTATCCCCTGCTGTCATAAAAGTCGAAGGTGAAACAGTGACTGCAGTCTTACAGTGGAATAGTCCAAATTATGATTATATGCTTGTAGATGGAGAAAAATATCTTCCGGTGAATACAGAGGGGGATTCTGTATTTGAAATCCCTGTTTCTGTATTCGATGAACCGATTGCGGTGATTGGTGATACGGTGGCCATGAGTAAACCTCATGAAATCGAATATTCGATTACACTCCGATCCGATACGATTCAGGCTGTAGAATAGGGAGAATCAAGATGTCAGGAAGAAAAAGAATAACAACATTAGGCTGCTTATTTTTTGTGGGACTGCTGTGGCTTTGGGGCTGTAGCAGTCCCTCTTCCAATTCTGCAGAAACAGTAGAATTGGAGAGTGAGCAGGTTCAAAATACTGATTCCCTATCCGGTGAATTGGTTTATGAAAGCAGCATGGAACTTCAGTATGCTGAAAATTTTTCTGTAGATTATTATGTGGGTGGATATAAAATGCTGTTGATCAAAGATGAAACACAGATTCTGGTTGTTCCGGAAGGAAAAGCGATACCGGATCACCTGGATGAAAAGGTCATTGTCGTGCAGCAGCCGATCACAGACTTATATCTGGTGGCATCCTCTGTGATGGATATGTTTGTACAATTGGATGCCCTGGATACGATCCGGTTTTCCGGACAAAAGGAAGAGGGCTGGTATATTGAAGCAGCGCAGGAGGCCATGGCAAAAGGGGATATGCTCTATGCGGGGAAATACAATAAGCCGGATTATGAGCTTCTTGTATCCGAAAATTGCTCTCTGGCCATTGAAAACAGAATGATCACCCACTCACCGGAAGTTATCGAAATGCTGGAAAGTTTCGACATTCCAGTAATGACCGAATATTCCAGCTACGAATCCCATCCCCTTGGCAGAGTGGAATGGATTAAGTTCTTTGGAGCATTGACAGGGAAAGAAGAGGCAGCCCAAAAGGCATTTGCCGAGCAGGCGGCGATTTTGGATGAGGTAACTGCAGACGAGAAGACGGGCGGGACAGTGGCCTTCTTTTTTGTGACCTCCAATGGGTTGATCCAGGTGCGTCAGAGTGCAGATTATATTCCAAAAATGATTGAATTGGCTGGTGGAAAATACATATTTGAAAATATTGGAGATGCCAATTCTGCCCGTTCAACTTTAAATATGCAGATTGAAGAATTTTATGATGGGGCGAAGGATGCGGATTTCATTATTTACAACAGTTCCATCGACGGCGGTGTCAACTCTATTGATGAATTGCTGGATAAATGCGATGTGTTGAGAGATTTTAAAGCTGTACAGGAAGGAAATGTCTGGTGTACCACCAATGATATGTATCAGCAGTCCATGTCGATTGGGTATTTGACAAAAGACATTCACGAAATGCTTCAGGGGAAAAATGAAGAAGAAATGACCTATCTTTTTAAATTGAAATAATAAAGGCATGGTGACTTGGTATGGATCGAAAGAGAAAAATAAGATATGGTGCAGCATTTTTGTTTCTGGGAATCAGTGTGTTGATATTTATCATACTCAATATCTGTATTGGAAGTGTGAGGATTCCTCTGAGTGATATATTGGAATCACTTATGGGACATGAGATCAGCAACGGCAGGATTTTGTGGGATATCCGTATGCCTAGGGCGATGGCAGCCATGATCCTGGGTGGTGCATTGGCACTGGCAGGCTATCTTTTACAGACCTTTTTCCACAATCCCATTGCCGGTCCTTTTGTTCTTGGTATATCTTCCGGTGCGAAAATGGTGGTGGCTTTAGTCATGGTATTTTTGATGGGACAGTCTGTACGGGTCAGCTCCGGTACATTGATCATGGCAGCTTTTATTGGTGCGATGATCTCCATGGGGTTTGTTCTTTTAATGTCCCGCAAAGTGAGCAACATGTCCATGCTGGTCGTCAGCGGCGTTATGATTGGATATATTTGCTCCGCAATAACCGAATTGGTCATTACCTTTGCAAATGATGCGGATATTGTGAATCTGCATAACTGGTCCAGAGGAAGTTTTTCCGGTATGACATGGGATAATGTGGCTGTTATGGCAGAAGTTGTGGCGATTACTTTTGTGGCCGTATTTTTTATGGCAAAGCCGTTAAGTGCATACCAGCTGGGAGAGGCTTATGCACAAAATATGGGTGTGAATATTCGGCTTTTAAGAGTGGCTTTAGTTGTCTTGTCCAGTATTTTGTCGGCCTGTATCGTAGCCTTCGCCGGTCCCATTTCTTTTGTAGGCATTGCCGTTCCCCATTTGGTAAAAAGTCTTCTTGGAACAGCAAAACCAATTCTTATGATACCGGCCTGCTTTCTTGGCGGAAGTGTCTTTTGTCTGTTTTGTGATATGCTGGCAAGAACCATGTTTGCCCCGACGGAACTGAGTATCAGTACGGTTACAGCAGTCTTTGGAGCACCGGTCGTTTTGTGGGTGATGATCCGGCGTAATAAGGAGAAAAGAGTATAATGACGTATTATTTTCGAACAGAAAAAATGAGTGTTGGATATCAAAAAGTCCCTTTGATCGAGAATATTGAAATCGGTCTGAAACAGGGCGAAATACTGACTTTGATCGGTCCGAACGGTGCCGGTAAATCGACTGTTTTAAAAAGCATCGCAAAGCAGCTTTCATTAATTTCCGGT
>JAXJRF010000237.1:0-4907 GCA_036310765.1 Frisingicoccus sp. | reverse complement strand
GAAAATTTTAAAAAGAAAAAGAACAGTGGATGGGCCCGGCAGTTTTGCCGGGCCCTTAGCTATGATTTTTTGAGATCTGACTAAAGCTGGATGAATAAGGCATTGATTTTTACAATAAAAAGTGCTATTTTAAATTCGTAACATAAAATAAGTTACGAATTTAAAATAGGTGATTGTATGAAAGATTATATTGAAAAGTGTTTAAGAAGAAGTATAACCATAGAAGAGAATAAAGAAATTTTAAAAAAATTACCATTAAAATATGCCGGAAGTTATAATGTATATTCAATATTTATGGATGAAATTGAATGGATCACAATTCAACCTAAAATGGAAATACGTTTGAATACGTTACGGTATGATCAAAAACAGATACAAAAAGTATCTGGACTGAATTGTGCCTTTTATTTTAAAAAGCTTAGCTATTATTGCAAAGAAACAATGATGAATGAAGGCATTCCGTTTATCATAGAAGGAAAGCAGATGTATCTTCCATTTCTTGGTATGATTTTAACGAATCGGGAAGAACGAAAACTAGAACCAGTGTACGAGATTTCATTTCTAACACAAAAATTGCTGCTTTGTGCATTATATGAACGTTGGAAGAATATGAGTGTTACAAAAATTGCAGAAATATTGGGTGTCAGCAAAATGTCTATTAGCAGATGTTTTGATGAAATAGAATATTTGGATATTGATATTCTCGACACAACAGGAAATTATAGAAAAAT
The DNA here is from genome assembly GCA_036310765.1 of Frisingicoccus sp. GTDB lineage: Bacteria > Bacillota > Clostridia > Lachnospirales > Lachnospiraceae > Frisingicoccus. The sequence continues at coordinate 4,176 of JAXJRF010000237.1, read as the reverse complement.
TACAGTAGTCGACGAACCGAAAGAGCTATGGCAAAAAATCCTGCCGATTCTTAGAAATCCTATAATAAGAACGTATGAGTTTGTAGAAGATGTTATGTTGCAAAAGAAAGCAGGAATTACAGCATTGTGTGAATATTCGATGCTGGCGGATAATCTTTACCCGACCTATGCCATTACAAAAAAGGATTTTAAAGAATTCAATCCAAAGAAATTTAGAAAGGTATCATTGGGAGAAGAAAAAGGAAGCGTAGTATTGGAATTAGGATATTTTATCGATTATATGGAAAAGGGAATTCAGGATCCTTTGAGTGTATGGATGTGTATATCAGACAAAGAAAAAGAAGATGAACGTATAGAAATGTCGATAGATGAAATGTTGGAGGAGTACGTATGGTAAGAGGACTTGACACTTTTAGAAAATATTTTGTGGGCTTTGAAGATCAGTATGTTCTGATAGGTGGTGCTGCATGCGATATTTTGTTTACAAGCAATGAAGCACAATTTAGGGCAACGAGAGATTTGGATATGGTCTTAATCGTGGAAGCATTGACTGCCCAGTTTGGAGAAAAATTTTGGGAATTTATAAAAGCTGGTAATTATAGAAACAAGGCATCCAATCTGGGGAAACCACAATTTTATCGTTTTGATAAACCAGAAATGGAAGATTATCCCAAAATGATAGAATTGTTCTCAAGAACGGATTATACCCTGAAAGGAGATCGTGACATCACACCAATTCATGTGGACGATGCAGTATCCAGTCTTTCAGCAATTCTTTTGAATGATGATTATTATCAAACATTATTGGCTGGCAGGGTGGTTGTAAATGGGCTATCCGTTTTAAAACCGGAATATTTGATTCTTTTTAAAGCGAAAGCCTATCTGGATTTAAAGGCAAGGAAAGAAAGTGGAGAGAGTATTGATTCACGAGATGTTAAGAAACATAAAAATGATATCATGAGAATCTTGGCGGAATTCGTTCTGGAAAGTCCTGAAGAACTACCGGAAATGGTGCGGTTTGATATGGAAATGTTTTTGAAAAATCTGGAGACGGATCCGTTTGATGGCAACTTAATAAAAAATTATGGTTTGAGTAATGATGAAATGCAGAATAGGCTGAGAGCGGTATATAACATATTGATATAGCCGTACGGCTAAGATTACGGTATTTATCATACAGAAAAAATCAAAGAAGGCCAAAGAATCAGTGGATTCCTTGACCTTAACTCTGATCTTTTGGGCTCTCACTGAAGTTGGATTACCTCAAAGCAGTGATACAGCCTCTTAATCTTGTCTTACTTATTATCTTTTCTGAAACGCAGGAACCAGTCCAGTGCATATTCATCTTCATTGGTGCATGCCATGCCTGCTGCGGCAGCCTCACATGTTACCGGTGTAGGGATAATGACATCCTTGCCCGGTGTCCAGTTGGCTGGTGTGGAACAGTGTTCAGCATCTGCTTTCTGGAGAGCCATGATGACACGTTTGATCTCTTCAAAGTTACGTCCGGTTGTTAAAGGATAATAAACGATTGAACGGATAACGGAATCCGGGTCGATGATAAATACAGCACGTACAGCCTGTGTGCTGGAAACATTTGGCTGAAGCATACCGTATTTTGTGGATACTTTCATATTCAGATCTGCAATGACCGGAAAGTCAATTTTGACATTTTTCATACCGTTCCACTCAAGTTCTTCGATTTTACGAATCCATGCAATGTGGGAGTAAAGAGAATCCACAGACAATCCGAGAAGTTCAGTATTCAAGGCTTTGAATTCTTCCTTCATGGAAGCGAGTGTCATAAACTCTGTTGTACAAACAGGTGTAAAATCGGATGGGTGTGAAAAGAAAAGAACCCATTTTCCTTTATAGTCTTCTGGAAAATGTACAGTTCCGTTTGTTGTTAATGCCTGAAAGGATGGTGCTTTGTCGCCAATCAAAGGTAAGCGGTTATTCATTGTTTCTTCATTCATGATCATCTGACCTCCCTAAATTTATTAAATTTATTATAAAATAAAATCTCTATGAAATCAATTGTAAGAATTAGTGACATTCAAAAATAAAAGTGATATGATAAAAGGTATATTACAGGAAGGAAGATGGGAATGAAAGTAGCGGTTATGGTTGACAGTAATAGCGGCATTATGTCAAAGGAAGGCGAAAAGATGGGTGTCTTTGTTGTGCCAATGCCGGTTATTATTGATGGTGAAACCTATTATGAGGGTGTAAACCTGACGTTGGATTCGTTTTTTGAATATTTGATCGGTGGAAGGCATGTGACTACATCCCAGCCTTCACCGGGAGATTTAGTTGATAAGTGGGAAGAAGTATTGAAGTCTGGTTATGATGAGATCATCTATATCCCGATGTCCAGTGGGCTCAGTGATTCCTGTGCAACGGCAACAATGCTGGCAGCAGATTTTGACGGAAAGGTTCAGGTGGCGGACAACCATCGTATTTCCGTACCCCAGTATGGTTCTGTGTTGGATGCTCTTAAACTGGCAGCAGAAGGTAAAAATGCACTTCAGATCAAAGAGGCATTGGAAGAAACAGCCTTTGACTGCAGCATTTATATTTCGGTGGATACCCTTGAATTTTTAAAGAGGGGCGGTCGTGTGACACCGGCAGCGGCAGCTATCGGCAACGTTTTAAATATTAAACCGATCCTTACCATACAGGGGGATGTGCTGGAGGCTTTTGCCAAAGTAAGAGGAACGAAAAAGGGCAGAGCAAAAATTATTGAGTCTATCCGAAAGGATTTAAATACGCGTTTCGGAAAAGAAGATCCGGCCAATATCCGTATTGCAACTGCTGGAACCTTCCGAAATCCAGACGATGCAGAGAACTGGAGACAAGAAGTGGAAGATAACTTCCCGGGATTCAGTGTGATCTATTTTGATCTGGGATGCAGTGTCGGTACGCATACGGGTCCGGAGGCCTTTGCAGCCGGTATATATAAATCTTTGTAATTGGGGAGAACGTATGAAGAGACATGTAGATATGGCAGATATATCGGATGGCAGATATTACAGCGGTAACGATATGGTAAAGGCCGGATGCAATGGATGCGGCGGATGCTGTAAAGGAATGGGACAAAGTATTGTGTTGGATCCCTTAGACATTTTCCGGATGACATCAAATCTGAAATGCACCTTTGAGATGTTATTACAGGATAAAGTTGAACTGGGCGTTGTGGATGGGCTGATCCTTCCGAATTTGAAAATGAACGGTGAAGATGAACGCTGCGGCTTTTTGAATGGCGAAAATCGCTGTGATATTCATGGGTTCCGACCGGGAATCTGTCGTCTGTTTCCATTAGGACGGGTTTATGAAAACCATTCGTTTCGATATTTTCTTCAGATTCATGAATGTAAAAACAGCCCGCAGGTGAAAGTGAAGGTTAAGAAATGGCTGGAAGAACCAGATCTTCCGAAGCAGGAGGCATTTATCTGCCGATGGCATTATTTTCTTCTGGATATTCAGGCTCTCCTGGATCAGAGAGCGGATGACGAACTGCGTAAAAAAGTCAGTATGCTTATTTTACAGAGCTTTTATCTGGAACCATTTCATGCGGATGAAGATTTCTATGAGGCTTTTGAAAAGAGAGTTGCCCAAACGGAAAAAGTCATGAAAAATGTCTGGATAAATGGGAAGAATAGGTAGATACAGGAGGAGAATGTATGTTGTGGATTAAAAATGGTCGATTGGTCGATCCGAAAAGTCAGACAGATCAGTTTTATGATATTTGTATTGAGAGAGAGCGTATTGCAGGGATTTTTCCGCCGGGCAGTGCAGATCAGAAACAAGGGGAAGGGGATGAAGTCATTGAGGCTGCCGGATTGATTGTGGCACCGGGGCTGATCGATGTCCATGTTCATTTTCGTGAACCAGGTTTTACTTATAAAGAGGATGTGGCAACAGGCGCAGCATCTGCAGCAGCCGGTGGTTATACGACGGTTATCTGTATGGCCAATACAAAACCGATCGTAGATAACGAAGAAACCCTCACATATCTTCGAGAGCGAGCAAAGGATATGCCAGTTCGTGTTTTAAATACGGCGGCTATTACAAAAGGCTTTCAGGGGAAAGAGCTTACTGATATGATCGGTCTGAAAGCACTGGGTGCTGTCGGCTTTACAGATGACGGTGTGCCGATTGCGGATACTTCTGTTG
>JAXJRF010000236.1:0-18255 GCA_036310765.1 Frisingicoccus sp. | reverse complement strand
TGTTCACAGCCTGTTCGTTTTTTGAAATTCTCTTTAAGAACTTTCGGGATTGTTTTATTGTTCAATTGTCAATGTTCTTTGTGTTGTTCATTTCTCATGTGCAACTTCTTAAGTTTAACACTTTTGATTTCATTTGTCAACACTTTTTTAATTTTCAAGTTCTTTCGAACATTTTTACTGTTTTTCGACAGTTTTGATATTTTATCATCTCTCAGCCATCTTGTCAACAGCTTTTTTGATTTGTTTTAGCTGTTATCTCAGCCGCCGTTTCGCTCACGCGACAGCTCGTATATACTACCATCAATACAGATCTGTGTCAATAGTTTTTTTAATTTAATTATCCGAAGATTCTACTGCTGAAATGGTCATATGATAGCATTTATCTTTTTTCATTTTCTCGAAATCATCATAATCCTCTTCATAAATGTAAAACTCATACCCAAATTCCTCATAAGAAATTCTCTGGTTATCACCCAGTTCATGAATCGCTCCCAGCATTTTATCAAATATATTCTGTGCATCCTGCGAATCTATCCCCATCCAGACAAGCAGCTCTGTAAAAGCATTTCTTGCATTTTCTTCATAAGGAAGGCAAAAACGGATATTATGTATCCGTTCACTGACCGCATCCGCTTCGACTTCAATCTCCATGACATTTTTTCCGCCATCCATATTATAATAATGTAGTCCTCTGCGATAACTGCTTGTCCCATCTTCATAATCTACAACATAATAATCATCATCGACCTTTCGCCATTCTCCCGGTTTCCATTCATCAATTGTATTCTCTAAAAATCCCTCAATATTCACCATGTAAAAATCCATATGAGTATCTGTACATTCTTCTAAGCCTTCAAGTGCTTCAAACTCGTCTTCACGTAAGTTTCTTACATCCGATATGGATTTGCTGTCATCACTGCTTAAAAAAGGACGCGAAAACCCTGATTCCGAATAAACTTTTTCTTCCAGTTCCATTCGCTCTTCAACCTGCTCATTAACCATTTCATCCAAAGAATCATTCATATTCAAACGGGCAATATAGCCAATGCCGGCTATAACTACAAGCATACCTAAAATCAACATTCTCTTTTTCATTGGCATGTCCCTCCAAATCTTTCAGTCATATTTTACATAAATGAATTTTATGAAATAATTATATCATATCCCCTAATCCATTGGAAGTTTTTATAAAAGCGATATCACATCCGATCCAAACGTCGTCCAGCCTCTTCAAACTGGACTGGGTGCTTATGTCCATCGTCATACTCTGTGTGATTGCAGCGGTTCTATACGGCATTTTAAATTTAATCGAAAAATTCTATTTAAAGCGACACAAAATGACATAAAAACCGGATATAGCAAAAAGTGCTGCCAAATTCTCAATAAAGAGGATTTGACGGCACTTTTCATTTTTAACTAAAACTCAATAATTCCACTCATTCCTGATAAGGATAGATCGTTGTAAGCATCGCCGCACACATATTTGCCACTTCATCACTTCTGTCATCTCCAACGTCGACTGTTACCTCATAAAGGCATCCTGAATCTACTGTATCAACAAACGTGATATCCATGACACCGTTCTCGTCATCAAGGACAAATACACAAGGAAGACCGTTGATATCGAACATTTCCGCATCCATTTCAGCTGTCACAAAGCTTTCATATATTTCCTTTCGCGACATCGGTGTCTCCATCTTATAGTGCATAATGCTGACCTTTACCTGCACATCGCCAATAACCGGATCTCCGCCCATATTTTGCATACCAAAGATCACACCCTGATTTATATCATCCTGGGAAAGCTCAATCTGCGTCCAGTTCTTAGGCAAATAGATCTGATAGTCCCGGCAGAAAGGAACCCATACACCCTCATAGCCTGTATATTCCTGCAAAGCTTCCATTCCGCCCTGGTTAATGATTTCGGAAATATCAATCTGCTCCGCCGACTCATCAACTTCCGGTTTCACTTGACCCCCAGTTTCTTCCATGTATGTCTCTTCATTGGCAGCTTTTAGCTGATCTGTCAAATAACTTCTCAATGGTCCAAGATTTACTGCCACATATTCTTCCTGTCCGATGACAATATTGTCATACTCAAAACGCACACCAAATGTCTGACCCTTCATTTCCACTTGAATGGACAAACCACTGTCGGTTGCACTTACCGTTGCTTTTTCGCCCGGTTCAATGTCCTTAAGCATGTAATAAACAAGCTTCACATCATCCGCATCGGTAATTTCGCCGCTGACAGCTCCACCTTCGGACTCAATTGTATAGGTTATCCGGGTAATATCCTCAGGATTTGCTGCCTTGATCGTCTCTAAACCTTCATGGGTCACTGCCCCGACTGTCCCCGCTGCTCCGACAGTTTCTGACACTGCATTGACCGACTCTTCTTTTTTTCCACCACCGCAGGCAGAAAGGCTCACCATCACCATGGCTGCAATTAATATAAATATTCTTTTTTTCATAATAAACACCTCCTGTGCAGTTATGAAAGCATCAAAACAAAAACACTTATTGGACAGCATGCACCTCATCAATATGCTGAAAAACACTGTCCATCAGATAAAGCACTGATAACTGTTTATTTTCATCATCCAATTCTGCTGCCGGGTGAATCAGGGAAATGTGGATGATGGATGTATTTTTAGACTCTTCTGTCACTGCAAAGGCATACGCACTGGTATGGCCCAGAACATTGACTTCTGCTTTAATATCTCCAACGATTTCCTGTGCGTAATTACTCTCCATCCGATCCAGGACATCAAAAATCGCATAGACTGCCATACGCCGGGAACAATCAATGTTTCTTTTTAAGCTAAACATTTTCCCTCTCCCTTCTTCTAAGCAACCGTCATACACTTTAATTTACAGGGCGGATACTTTCCAAAATATCATACAGCATATTGTTGGTTGTTAATTCTGTCCGATCATCCGTCATAAAAAGGAATGAAAATACGTAATCTTCCACTTCTCCAGACAGGGAACCAATATACATCTTTGTTCCGTCGATAGTGTATTCATACTTATCCATCATCCATGAAACGCCACCTTTAGAATAAGTAGCTCTTGTACCAATCTGTATAGCCTCCGGAAGATTTTCTGCAAAAACTTTTACAGAATTGTCCATCCATGCTTCCGCTGTCATTTCGGAAGTGCGAGGATTATAATAGATTTCGATATAAGTACTATCATCCTCTGTAGAATAAATGACCAGAGTATTCTCACTGTTCCGTTCAAATTCTATCGAGTCACTGTCATCCCAGTAAATGAAATGATACGGAAGTGCATCATCTGCAAACATCTCATAAACAGTACCGGCAGGACCATTACATTTAAACGTCTCCACCGACGCTGCAATTGCCTCCCTTGCCAAATCCTCATCCGGTCCATAGTCACCCACGATCCGGTAACATCCATAACCATTCTGCCCCTCGATATAAATCATTCGATACTCATCAATCACCTCTGGATCTTTAAATGTAACCGTACATACAACCTCATAGGCATCCAGATCTCCAATCTTTCGATCGCCCTGACTCAGGATTTCGTAACTGACACAATCTCTCCACCTTTGATTATATGCATAAGAAGTAATACCGACTTCAGCATTTTTTTTCGCATCCCCTAAAGAATATATCGGCATTCCACCCAGACTCGTAATATAATCAAATTTCATTCCCCTTGCTTTGCTTTCTGACCTGAAAGATTCAAACTCATCTTCTTCCTCAACAAATCCTTCCGGAATACTTATCGACATGTTCAGATAATTACTCGTGTAGTCCCAAAACTGAACATCTGATATATCTGGACTTTCTGAATCCGGTATGGAAGAAACATCCGAATCTGGTACAGAAGAAATATCCGAAATGCCAGTGGACGTACCGCCTGAAGTGCCTGTATTGCTTTGGCTGTATGTATCCGAATCTTTTTCCAGTATATAGTTTAAAATCCGCATTACACATACAATAACCAATAAGACAACTATCGTTATCCTTAAAGCAGGCGATACTTTTTTCTTTTCTTTTTTTACTCGATCAGAGCCTTTTGCTGCCTTGGAGGCTTTCGCCGCCTTTTTACCCATAAGTGCATCCTCAAAGGTGTCCATCGTTTGAAAACGATCCTCCGCCTTAATGGAAAGAGCTTTCATAATGGCTTTCTCTGCAGCCACCGGGAGCTGGACCCCCAGCTCCGATGGTTTTTTCAGAGTATCATTGTGAATACGTGAAATGGAATCCGGCGGCAGTTCACCGGTGATGCATCGATACATCGTGGCACCCATGGCATAGACATCGGTCCATGGTCCCTGATTGCCCCGGCTTGAATATTGTTCCTCCGGTGCATAACCATGCTTTAAAATGACGGATACACTTTTATCGTCACCGGATGAAAATCGTGCAGCCCCAAAATCCAGCAGTTTGCTTTCCCCTTTCGATGTAATCGAAATATTATCCGGACTGATATCCCGATGGGTAAGATTCATCGCATGAACCCGGGTCAAAGCCTGCATGACCGGCAACAGAATGGTCAAAGCCTGTTCATAAGGTATTTTTCCGCCTTGAGAGGCCAGATAGGATTTCAAACTCACCCCATCAACAAATTCCATAACAAAATATGCCGTATTATTTTCTTTAAAATAGTTTTGAACAGAGACAATATTCGGTGTGTTCTGCAATTTTGCAAGAATCCTTGCCTCCTCCAGAAACCGTTCCATACCACTGGTGTACTGATCCGTTTCCTTTGTCGTCAACGTCACATTGTATCGGTCCGCATGTCGGGTCACAAGGCCGGAAGGCATATATTCCTTAATGGCTACCTCAATTTCCAGTGTCATGTCGTAGCCGAGATAGGTAATTCCGAATCCACCGATGCCCAGAACCTTACCAACCATATATCTTCCGTTCAGAATTGTTCCTCTTCCAAGTGCCAGAAAAGGCTGTTCTTCTGCATTATCAAATCCGCAGTAAGGACATATGGAGGAATCATTTGTTTTCTCCCGAAAACATCCATAACAAATATGTTCCAAATTCATACTTTTCTCCTTTTCAATGCAACTTCATCGTTTCAATCATTACTTCCATGGCCGGACTGTAGACATTACCTGATTATACAGTGTAACCACTGTGTCACGATTGGAATCATTAAACATACATCCTACCAGATAGCACTGACCGTCAATAACTGCCGATGCATAACTGTAACCATAAGATTGCACTTCATAATCCTGTACAAGCCAATCCACACCGCCGGAATGTACCGTATAGGTTTCATAGGCTGTTCCACCGGCACCGCTGACGAGTGAATAATTATAGTCAATGACATCCTGCGGTGTTGCAAGCCCCCATTCGGAAGCAAATCCTGCTTCCACACCACCGGCACTGCTCGAATTAATATTTCCCACACCGGCCTCTGCTGCTGCCTGATCAGGGAAAATCATAATTTCATGAGCCTTAGAATCTCCCAGGTCCATTTCCATATCGGAGACACCACCCTGAGCCAATGCATCGTCAATAATCACCTGTACGCCTGCACGTTCCGCATAATACTTCGTATACATAACATCCACAGCACCTTTAACATCAAAGGTGTGGATAATTTCATACAATTCGGACTTGCTGACATCATCACCCTGATAATAGGTGCCGATAAGGAAATAACATCCAAAAGCAAGATCACTGTCGACCGCCATAATGATCATCTCTGCAGTATCTCCATCCGAGTTCTTGGCCTGAAGGCAAATCTGATAAGCATCCCGATTTCCTACCTGATCCGGTCCGGCAGTAAGGAAAGAATATTCCTCGATATCGGAATCACGAACGATTTCCGCTGCAATTTCTTCCCTGCCGTTTTCCACATCGGACATGGAATAAATCGGAATATCCATCGTCCAGCAAAAATCGATCATCAAGAAACTCTTATCGCCGTTCCAGAAGATTATCTCATCATCGGAAGTGTTATAAGTTGAAGGCACATCGATGGTCGCATTCAATATACCCAGATCATAGGTCGTCATTTCAGGCGTCGTCTCTGTCACCTTCGGTGCTTCCGTATTCTCCGGTATTTCTGTCTCATCAACAGCTATATTCGTATCCTGCGGAGTGACGATCGTCGTGTTATTGCCCAAATTGCTGCCGCTGCTCACCGGAGTGCTCTTGTTTTTTCCTGAACGAACCACTGAAAAAATAATAAGTACGACAATGATCAGAAGTATGCCGCCGCCTACCACACCGGCAATGACCGGATTGGCTTTTATGTAAGATAAAATGCCTGCAAACGGCGATGGTTTTTTTGCCTTTTCACTATCCGCAGCCATTGTTGTATTCTGTCCATACATCGTTGTCTGCGTACGCTGATTAATACTGGCTGCCACCTGATCCTGAACCGAAACCGGACCATCCAGTGCCCGGATAAAGGTTTCCATATTTGGGAAACGGTCTTCGATCTGAACAGACAACGCTTTTAAAATGGCATTTTCAACATTTTCAGGAAGGAAAATTCCAAGCTCCGAAGGTTTTTTCAGGCCATCTCCATGAAGACGTTCCATAGAATCCGGCGGAAGCTGACCGGTAATACACCGATACATCGTTGCACCCATGGCGTACACATCCGTCCAAGGTCCCTGATTACCATGGCTGGAATACTGTTCTTCCGGTGCATAACCATGTTTTAAAATGACCGAAACACTCTTGCCGTCACCAAAGGCAAATCGGGCTGCACCAAAATCCAGAAGACGGCTGTCGCCGCTGGAGGTGATATAGATATTATCCGGGCTGATATCCCGATGCAAAAGATGCAAGGCATGAACTTCGATCAAAGCCTCCATCACAGGTTTCAAAATCGTCAGTGCCTCTTCATAGGAAATCTTTTCTCCATGTTTTGACAGATAGGATTTCAAGCTCATACCGTCCACATATTCCATAACAAAATAGGCTGTGGCATTTTCTTTGAAATAATTCTGTACAGACACGATATGCTGTGTGTTCTGTAATTTTGCGAGGATTTTCGCCTCATCCAGGAAGCGTTCCATTCCATACTGATAATCTTCTTCGACCCGTCCAGTCAGAGCAACCGTATAGCGGTCCGAGTTTCTCGTAGCCAATGCAGATGGCATATATTCCTTGATTGCCACCTTGATTTCCAGCGTCAGATCGTACCCCAGATACGTGATACCGAATCCGCCAATACCTAAGACTTTACCAACCAGATAACGCCCATTGAGAATCGTTCCTAAAGGCAGGGCCAGATAAGGCTGCTCTTCATTTTCATCAAATCCACAGTTCGGACATGGAATTCCCGGCTCTTTTTCCATAAAACATCCATAACAGATACGTTCCGGATTCATACCTCCACCTCCCTCATTTGGGCTACAACCCACAGATCATCACCAATATGGCGCACCCTTTCGATGTGTCGTAAGACAAGAGCTTCCAGCCACATTTTCGCATGATCCGCTTTTAAAAAGTCAATTTGAATCTCCAATGGGTCAATATAGAAATCGCCCGCATACATCAAAAGCCCTTCTCCTTCTGACAAATCCGGGATTTCATCGATTTTCTGTATGACTCCCTCTGCATTCAATAGGAAGACAGCCGCCGGTTCCAAACCGGCGGTATCCCCGTCAAATACATCCTGGAGTTTTCCATTCATTAATCCATAACCCATCATAGGCTTATTCTTTCGTTACTACGAACTGATTTCCAGTGTCACACAGGTAGAAGGTATCCCCGGAAGACAGTTTTTCAGCTACATTGGCTGTCAATTTCTTGCCGTTACCAAGAAAAGTGCCGTAAGATGAACCAAGGTCGGTAATGATAAAGCAGCCTTCGCCCGGCTGATAAGCCACCTGACAATGGCGTCCGCTGATGCCCGGCATGTTTTTATCGTATACGATATTGCAGACAGAAGCATCTCTTCCGATGGTCACTCTGCCATTGGACAGGTTAAAGCTCTGACCGGCATATTTTCCAGTCACGCCCCGGAGTACCGGAGTATTACCTGATTTGCCAGAACCGCCTTTTAAAGGAAGACCTTTGGCTTTTTTACCCTTATTTGCAGATGCACCGCTCGTACCATCCTTCTGGGTCTTCACCATGGTAAATGCACCACCAACCAACAGGATAATACCGATTGGAAGAAATACATAACCCATCCATGGTTTTGTCCAGCTAATACCTCCGGCTTTTGTATAAGTAATACCTTCGCTATCCAAAATTTTTGTCAATTCGTCACTGATGATTGCATAGTTGACACCTTCAGAACCACCATCCGAATTATGAATACCTGCAGAGTTGATACCAATGACATTACCATTTTTGTCAACCAAAGGACCACCGGAGTTTCCGCCATTAATATAAACATCCATCTGGTAAGCTTCATACTGGGATCCAGTCGGACGATTTCGCTTACTGATAATACCGCGAGTCAGAGTAATATCTTCCGGACTGAAGGTATTATACTGCTGGAAATCTGAGGAAATGCCAGGATAGCCAAGAGCCCAGGCATCTTCACCGATTTCAACCTTATCTGACGAACGAATGGACAGCGGTGTTCGTTTATCCGTTGCAGACGGCAGTTTCAAAATAGCAATATCTTTGTCCTCCGGTGCGGAATAGTAGACAACCTCCGGAACAACATAATCATTTTCTGCTGCATTGAAAATAACCCGAATATTTCCGCTGTAAGCGCTGTCAAGCTGCGGGTAAACATAGGCCATCTCAACAACATGACCATTTGTAATAATATATTCGACCGGTTTGCCAGGTTTTCCAATGGCCCATCCTGTACCTGTACCTGCCGCACTTGCTCCGGATGAAGTATCCGTTACACTAACAGCAACCAATACAACACCATTTCTGGCATCATAAGGATCCATACCGCCTCCGCCGGTCAGACCCAATATACCAAACACCGATGACAACAAACCGATGACTATAAGCACAATAGCTACTATCTTTTTATTTGATGTATTTTTTCCACTCATGCTGATTTCTCCCCTTTCTCACCATGATATTTCAAAACAATCGCCGTATAATTATCCTGATTTGGTTTGCCCGCCCTGAGAATTTCTGTTTCTAATTTGTCACAACATTCCTGAGGGGACAGTACCATCGCTTCTTTAATCTGTTTTAAGGTCAATGTATCACTGACACCATCCGAACATAAAAGCAGCGTATCTTCCGGCTGAAGCGTTAACGGAATATGGTTATGATCACATTTGACCTCTTCCTTACCCACATATTCCAAAAGTGCCCCTGCCTGTGGATCCAGATAAGCTTCCTCCACCGGAAATGCCCCTTCCAGAGCTCTCAGAATCAGTTCATTTTTATACTCCTGGCGGATATTCAATGAGTGAATGTTCCCCTCTCTGAGCAGGAACAGATCACTGTCACCCACGCACCAGAAAGATAATTTATTTTTCCGGATCAACGCTGTCACAAGAGTCGTACCGCCATGTCCCCGAAATTGCTGATACACTTTGGCACTGCGTCCAGATATCCAGTATGGCACACTGCCGTCATCATTCCAAGGGAATGTATGCATCAGTTCCGTCACTGTTTCGGAAGCGATTCTTCCACCTTCTGCCATACCACCCATGCCATCACATAAAACGGCAAGAAGTCCATTCGTTTCATACTGATCCATACGGGAAATACCGAAAGCATCCTGCTGCTCTTCACGAATGCCCAAGCCCTGAAGATTCGCCAGTTCCAATACCGGCAACTCCTTCGGCTGGCTGGTTACCGGCTCCTCGACTGGCACATCTGCTTCTTTTGTCTGTGCTTTTTTCTTATTTTTGTGTTTCAGGACACATACGATAATAACAAGTAACACCAGCACAAGCCCTGCTGCTATAGCCATCCAAACACGTATCGGGCTATCCTGAAACAGCGGCTGACTTAGCCACGCATTTATTTTTTCCATCCATTATTCCTCATTCCATTGGAACCGCTCTCCGCATAACGGCAAAAAGAGCAACTGGCTCTTGCCTACTTCGATCACATCGTAAGCATTCAGAGGGCGTACCATCTCAACCTGTTCATCGTTACAATAAGTTATGCCCCTTCCCTGACCTGGTGAAAGAGAAAAACGATTGTGTTTCACATCATAAGTGACCAGTGCATGACTTTCTCTGGAAACCGTATCATCATCTGTCAAAGCCACATCCATAGCCGTTGCTCTTCCGATAAAGTTTCTTCCCGCCACCAGTTTATAATCCGCACCACGATGCGGTCCGGCAACACATACGAGGAAACCGACTGCAGGATCAATACCGATCTTCTTTTTAATAATTCCCACTGTCTTTCCTGCATCCGCTCCATAGGATGGTGTACCTCCTGGCACAGCGGCTACTGTCTTTCCTACAGAAACTGCGGCTACCGTTTTGCCTGCACCGCTCTCCTGGCAATACGGGCAGCTGTCAAATCTTAATTCATCATAAAAATGTCCATTGTCACATTGTTTCATTGTAGTTTCCTCCCTTAAATCCTTTTTATTTTTTTATATGTCTACTTTATACAATTTTTTTGCATCTGTGTAGGCCGCTTTAGTGCCAAAATGACAATTTTTTACGTGGCGCACCTGTGCCACATGGGATTTTTGGGCAAAAAAATACCCCACAGAGTCGTTCTGCAGGGTTTCCTGGTTATCGTAGGATTTTTTCGATATAAAATTGATACAATCCCATACGGGACTTAACGCCAACTTTTTCATAAATGGATGAAATACGCCGCTGACATGTACGCCGGGACAAAAACAGAGCATCAGCAATTTCCTGAATACTTTCCTCCGTATTGACCAGCTTATCGAGCACTTCCACTTCCCGTTCTGTCAGAGAAAAACGCTCTGCCATTATCTGCAGGGCTTCCTCAGGTGTTGCTGCTCCGGTTATGCATTGTTTCTGTTCTTCCGACTCTGCCTCATCCAAAGCAGATATACGAACCGTATATGCAATAAGAATCACACTGATCGCCACAAACAGAACAAGTACAAGAATGATGGCTGTGACATTGTTCTCGGAAGTCAGTAAAGCCACCGAACAATGGGTTAAGACAACCGCACTAATATTGTTCATTGTCCGCCCCATACCAGCCCAAAGCTCCGGAATGTCCATACGTCGGGCATAGGCCATAAAGCTGGTAGTAAAAAACACGACAAAAAATCCAGAAGAAAGATAAAAAACAACTAATCCAAGTATAAATGGTCCTCCCGCCTTGAGAACCACAACACAGATAACGGACAGCATCATGATGTAATACATGAGCATATTCATGTGTTTTCGTTTCCGGATATCAAAAAGAATACCGGCAATCAGACCGCTGAGCGCCAGAAAGAGTCTTGGCCACTGTCCGATATCCATTCCCTCCACATGACGCATCGTTATCGCATTATCCAGAGTACTGAAAATGCAGGCCATCAATGCTACAAGCAGGGCGAGCAGGATTCCCGGAAGAATCTTCTGCCACTTTTCTCCCGAATCTATGTCTTCCCGGACCGCATCGGATTTTTGTGCATCTTCGTTTTGAGCCTGAGTATTTTTCTCTGCCCAAAGCACCAGCCCAAAAAGTATCAGCGAACAAAATACAAGAATCATCATCTGGACCATATCCGAATGAATCAGGTTGTTATTGACAAACTGGAATAAAATACCCAAGGCATAGGAAATCCCCACCATACGGGCCAGACAGTCCTCATTTTCAACCAATCGGATAAAAAGATAATGTACAGCACCTCCAAGCACTCCCCAAACAAGAAACAGAAGCATTCCTGTTCCCAGAGTAACTGTGTATGAAGGATGAATCAAAATCAGAACCAGACACACTGCCGATATCAGTGTCATTAAAATCATACCTATTTTCTGTGCCAGCACTCCCAGAAAACGATGAAACAAAGGATAGAGAAAAAATCCCAGTGCACTCATGCCCAGAGCATAATTCTGAACAATCACTGTTTTATTCCCGCCTGCCGTCATGGCAATCATATCCACATACAGATATTCCGACCCAAGAAACAGGAACGTAAAAATGCCAAGCATAAACATCGCCCGGATGGAAGTGGTTTTCATAAGCTCTTTTTTTTAAACGCTTTTAAACCTTTCCTCTTAAATATGTTTCAAATGATACCATAAAATGACATTTTTTTCAAGAAGTCTGACTCTCTGTCACGCACCACCAGGTCACAACACCTATAATAACAATGGCTCCCACCAGTGCGAAAATCCCTGGGGCTTCGCCCGCAAAAATAAATACCCAGACCGGATTGAGCAGCGGCTCCAGCATTCCGATCAGTGAACAGGCCAGTGGCGGACATTCTCTGGAGGCGATCCCATAAAGTACATATGGAATTCCAAGCTGAAAAATTCCCAAAATAAGAATATAAAATATCTCCATACCGGAAACGGAAACTGTCCCCATGATCCCAACAGGTATACCAATCACCGCCGTCAGCAGATGGGCAAATAAGATGCCGCTCATACGTATGGAATCGTCATTTCCTCCCTGTCCGACCATTACAAACATGACAGCCAAAAAGATGCCCGCTAAAATGGCTATAAAATTGCCCAGAATATTTCCCGGAGATAACTGATCAAAGAAAAACAGGACGATTCCGAACATGGTGCCCGCCACCGCCATAATCTCTTTTTTCCGCAATTTCTGTTGGAAAATAAGGGCACTGATGATCAATATGAAAACAGGTGCGGAATACTGAAGAACAATGGCATTGGCCGCCGTCGTCAGTTTATTGGCTACGACAAAGCAAATACAGCATCCACTCAGTCCGATACCCGCTCCGATGGAATATTTACATATTTTTATTGGTGTCTTCTTATAAAACATGTAGGATCCCACAACTGCTGCAGCGATCAGACTTCGCACACCGGCGATCAGCAGAGGACTCCAGGAGATCAATTTAATGAAGATTCCTCCAATACTCCAAAGAACCGCACAAATGACCATTAATAACATACACATAACCTCTTTATACTAAAATATTGTTTGAGACTTTTTTGTCTCCTGAATACTTTAATATATTTTCACTTATATGCCAACCACTTTTTCGACTTTTTCTTTCAGCCGAATAGTGGCTTCATAAATATTGTCCTCTGAAAAAATGGCAGATACAAGAGCCACGCCAACCACGCCGCTGGCTTTGATCTCTATCATATTTTCATAGGTCAGGCCACCGATCGCCACAGCAGGAATGGCAACTGATGCACAAATGTCCTTCAGCTGCTCCGCCGTAATACGCAGTGCATTTTCCTTTGTCGAGGATGGAAATACCGCACCAACACCGAGATAATCCGCCCCGGAGTCTTCGGCGAGTTTCGCCTGTTCAATAGTTTTCGCCGTCGCCCCGATGATAAAATCATTGCCGGCTCTTTTTCGTATCTCTGCCACAGGAGCATCCTCAATCCCCACATGGACGCCGTCCGCACCGCTTTTGATCGCCACATCCACATTGTCATTAATGATCAGCGGTACATGATAACGATGGCAAAGCTCTGTCATCTGCTGAGCCTCTTCAAGAAAAGCTTCTTCATCCAGATTCTTTTCTCTAAGCTGGACGATGGTCGCACCGCCTTTCAATGCTTCTTCAACCTGTTCATAGAGTGTCTGTCTGCCTGTCCAGCTCCGGTCTGTGACCGCATATAACAGTAACATTTCTTTATTAAACTTCATTTTACTTCTCCTCAAATGCCGCCAGATATTTTTCCGCATCTTCGCACACCATTGCACCGCTCATGACGCAGGCACCAGCGGCACCTGTCTTTCGAACCATATCCATATTCTCTGCACAGATGCCGCCGATGGCATAGACAGGGATATTGACACTTTGGCATATCTCCCGTAAAAAGGGAATTCCTCTTCCCGGCAGACCTTTTTTACAATCTGTATCGAATATATGCCCTGCTGTAATATAGGTGCACCCAAGCTGCTCTGTTTCTTTTGCCTCCGCCACCGAATGGCAGGATGCCCCCAGCACCGAAAAAGCCTTTCTCTCTTCTTCACTGAGACTTCGAAGTTTTTGCATGGAAAGATGAATAGCTGTATGATTCAATTTTCTTGCAGTTTCATAAAAGTTATGGAGAATACATGGCGTATCATATCTTCTGCATATTTCAATGACCGATTCTGCCAGAGATTTATAGCTTTCCTCGGACAGATCCTTCTCCCGCAAGATTATCCCCTTTGGATGCTGCTCTGCAAGCTTTTCTACCCGAATCAAAAAATCTTCTGTGCAGAGTGACCGGTTTGTCACACACAAAATATCAGACATAGAGATAATCGTTCAGAACAGGCTGCAGGCCTTCATCGGCAATGTCTTTATACATGGTTTCGAGACTGCGGCTGTCATCAATTTCAAACTGCTCATCGCCCTGCACTCCGTCTGTCTCCTTTCCGCTGTATTTGCTTTCATGGTCCCCGATCCCGGTGGATACACCTGCAGATACCTTGGTTGCTGCAATTTTCACAATGCCATTTCGAAATTCGGCACTCTCTCTGGACGATACGGTAATTCCCACAAATGGAAGGAAAATTCGATACGCACAGATGATCTGACAAAGCTGTTTTTCATGAACGTCCAGAGGGTTGATCCGATCATTGTTGATAATCGGACGAAGTCTCGGACAGGACAGCGACATTTCTGCATGAGGATATTTTCTCTGGAGATAGTACACGTGGAGGGCACTGGCCAGAGCATCCTTACGAAAATCCGAAAGGCCGAGTAAAGCCGAGAAGGCTACGCCGCGCATACCTGCACGAAGAGCTCTTTCCTGAGCATCAAAACGATACGGCCATACCCTCTTATGTCCGGCAAGATGGAGAGTTTCGTATTTGTCTGTGTCATAGGTTTCCTGAAAGACGGTAACATAATCCACGCCGCATTCATGGAGATAACGGTATTCCTCTGTATTTACCGGATAAATTTCAATGCCAACCATACGGAAATATTTTCTTGCAAGCTTACAGGCTTCCCCAATATATTTCACATCACTCTGTCCGCGACTCTCTCCGGTAAGGATTAAAATCTCTTCCATACCGCTGTCGGAAATGACCTTCATCTCATGCTCGATCTGCTCCATCGTCAGTTTCATACGCTGGATATGGTTATACCGGTTAAATCCACAGTACACACAGTAATTCTCACAATAATTGGCAATATAAAGCGGCGTAAAAAGATAGACCGTATTGCCAAAATGTTTGCTTGTTTCAAGTCGTGCTCTCTGGGCCATTTCTTCAAGAAACGGTTCGGCAGCCGGTGAAAGCAATGCCTTAAAATCCGCGATCGTACAGGTGTCATGATCTAAGGCCGTCCGTACATCCCGGGCTGTATATTTTGAATAGTCGTATGACTTCATCTGATTCATAACATTGGCACAGACATCCGATTCAATCTGCTCCATTCCCGGCATATATGCCATATGATCTGTACGAAATGATGGATCGGTTTCCAGACGGTGTTTGATTTCCAAGGTTTGTGCCGAAAGTTGATCTGAGTCTACAAAAAATTGATTTTCCATGTCGCCCACTCCTTAATCCCGCAAAAATCCGGTCAAAGGATCGGATGCCGATGCTCCTCTTGTAAGAACCCGTCCAAGTCCGGAAAGATAGGCTTTTCGTCCAGCCTCAATCGCCTGGCGGAAAGCCGATGCCATCATTGGAAGATCTCCGGCTGTTGCAAGGGCGGTATTGGCCATAATGGCAGCTGCCCCCATTTCCATAGCTTCGCAGGCCTGAGAAGGTCTTCCGATACCCGCATCCACAATGATCGGCAGGTCGATTTCATCGATCAGAATCTGGATAAATTCTTTCGTTGCCAGTCCCTTGTTGGAACCAATCGGTGATGCCAGCGGCATGATCGTAGCAGCTCCCGCATTGACAAGATCACGCGCCACATTTAAATCCGGATACATATAAGGCATAACGACAAAGCCTTCTTTTGCAAGAATCTCTGTTGCCCGGATCGTTTCCTGATTGTCTGGAAGGAGATATTTGGAATCCCTCATGATCTCAACCTTGACAAAATTGCCGCAGCCCAGTTCTCTTGCAAGTCGTGCGATACGAACGGCCTCTTCCGCATTTCTTGCACCGGAAGTATTTGGCAGAAGTGTTACGCCTTTTGGAATATAATCCAGAATATTTTCCTGATCTTTTGTATTTGCCCGGCGTACCGCCAGTGTAATGATCTCGGCACCGGCATCCTTCACTGCCGCTTCAATTAATTTCAATGAATATTTTCCCGATCCGAGAATGAAACGGGAGTTAAATTCGTGTCCTCCAATGATAAGTTTGTCATTATTCATTTTAATTCCTTCTTTCTATACTTCAAATTGATTTGCCAAAATACGTAAAACGGTATGAGCCTGATGGGCCGCACAGAGCATCACTCTTGGCGAAACAAGACCAATATCATCAGCCACATCACTGACGCCATCTCCACAGAGGTAAAAATGTTTCATAATTTTTCGCGTCCGGATACTATTGGGACTGCCCATGCCTGCCATACCTGAACCCGCCACCAGATATTTATCCGGCATCTTTTCCAAAACAAGATTGACAAGCATGGCCTTTGCCTGTGCATTGTCGAAAGCCTCACAGATTATATCGGCCTCTCTAAGAAGTTCTTGTGCATTATTTTCATCCACTTTTATGTTATATGTATCTACCTCGATATACGGGGCAATCTCCCGAAGGTTTTCAGCCAAAGCCTCCGTTTTATAAATGCCGACCTGACAGGCTTTGTACTGCTGACGATGAAGATTGGTCACATCCACTTCATCAAAATCAATCAGTATGAGTTTTCCAATACCCGCTCTTGCTAAGGAAATGGCAATATTGGAGCCAAGGCCGCCAAGACCGCAGATGGCAACCGTCGCCTGAGAAAATCGTTTCTGAAGTTCCTTGCCCTGACGCATCTCCAAGGCAGCGTCCATCTCTTCTTTTGTAGGTATCACATCAGCCACCTCCCACAAAACTTACCACTTCAAGCGTGTCTCCATCTTCAAGTACTGTACTCTCATAGACTGCTTTCGGTACAATATCGCCATTCTTTTCCACAGCGATCCGACGTACATCATAATTTGTCGTTGACAGATATTCCGAAAGTGTCTTTCCGGCAATATCCAGACTTTCACCATTGATCTTTACCATATCCAATCTCCTTTCCAGACAAATAAAAAAGAGAAGTTGCCTCATTTGGTAACTTCTCGTAAAATTCACACGCTATGATCATCCCTACGTTGGCATTATCCAAATCAGGTTATCGGTCTAAGGTCCTACCTTACTCTCAGCCTGTAACACAAGCTCCCGTCTCTTTAATTGATTCAAATTATACATCTGTCTGATGGATTCGTCAAGTGACAGATTCCTCTGCCTTTCAGGGACACGCTACGTTTTCTGCTCCTCGCATGTGCTTATCCGCTCCAGCTCCTGTGCAAACCCGCCTCCTTCGAGGCTCAAACACGCACCCGCTGTCGCTGCAAACATGCTCGTCCCTACGAAATACTCGCTATCGTCCCTTGAAAGGCAGAGGAATCTGTTATTGTTCCATTTACTTTCGTCCACAGTCCCCATCTCTTTCCGTCAGGATTTCCAATCCATGTTCCAGATGAGGCAGTATATATTCCAGACATTCCTGCACCGCTTTTGGACTTCCTGGCATGTTGACGATCAATGTTCTTTCCCGTATCCCTGCTGCTGCCCGGGTGAGCATGGCACGTCCCGTAATCTGAAGGCTGTAAGCACGCATAGCCTCCGGAATTCCCGGCACATCTCTCTGAGAGATTTCTTTTGTTGCCTCCGGCATCACATCCCTCGGTGAAAATCCCGTACCACCTGTGGTCAGAATCAGATCTGCCCGATTGCTGTCACAGATTTCTGCCATTGCTGCTTTTAACTGATCTTTCTCATCTGGAAGAATCATCGTGTCCACCACCTGATAGCCCGCATCTGTCATTATTTTCTCGATCATCGGGCCACTTTTGTCTTCACGTTTTCCTGCAAATCCCGAATCACTGGAAGTAATGATGGCCACCCGCAGCGGGTAAGACAAAATCTCCAGTTCATCCCCTTCGCAGATTTCGCCGCCATGAAGAACGATCGCAAAGACACCTTCTCTTGGCATGATACAATCGCCCATTTTCTGAAAGATCGCACAGCCATGATGACATTCTTTTCCAATCTGAGTCAGCTGCAAGATGACATCATTACATTTGAATTTTGTACCGATGGGCAATGTCCGAAAATCAAT
>JAXJRF010000235.1:0-1763 GCA_036310765.1 Frisingicoccus sp. | reverse complement strand
TTCTTATTCCATTTCATATTTTCTGTTATGAGAACAGACTGAAGGAATACGATAATGATAGGGAGAAACTTCAAAAACTTCAAAGCGAATACCAAAAGATAAGAGAACGCCTTGAACAAATGTGTATCGACGGAAAAATCAGCGAATATATTAAATGCACGATTGTAGATATGTCAAAAAAAGTTATCGAGAACATTGCCGCACGTTATGCGAATGTAAAGAAGGAGGTGTCATCCATTATGGGTGGAAAAATTCTTGAATATGAAGCTAAGACAATCCTGCAAAATGGAATACGCGAAGGAAAACTTCAAGGCATACGTGAGGGGAAAATGCAGGGTATACGTGAAGGAATACGCGAAGGTGAAATTAAAAGTTATGTCGGTCTCGTCAAAGATGGATTATTAAACATCTCTGAGGCAGCAAAACGCCTTGAAATGAGCGAAGAGGAGTTAAAAAAATACTTGTAAACCTGTAAATATCGCTACGGAACGGACAAAGTTTATTGAAAGAGAAAATGTGTTCTACCTATAAATACTCTTTATTTCGTACATTCAAAAACAATTATCGATCCTAAAAAAACAGAATCCCATCGGAATATGACAATGTCAAAAGGCAAGCATTTCCGAGGGGGTTTTCTTTTTCTCTTTTAAAACGAAAAAAATAACTTGACATTCGAAGCATTCCTTTATATAATTAGTTCAATTTTGAAATATTCATATTTGAACTAAAAGAAGAGGTGAAATGATGGATCATATGAGTGTAAATTTTGCACATGCATTGCTGGAGTCTTATACAAAAGCGTGTAAGCCTCTGTGCCGCGAGCTTAAAATGCCCCAGACAGCCTTTGACATACTGATGTTTCTGGCTAACAATCCCGGCTATAATACCGCAAGAGACATTGTTGCTGTCCGGGGATTAAAAGCCAATCTGGTGTCTATGAATGTAGACAGGCTGGTACAGGACGGATTTCTGGAACGCCATCCGGATCAAAAGGACAGACGGAAAACGATTCTGAGCTGTACCGATAAGGCCTGGCCTGTCGTTGAAAAGGGACGGCAGTTTCAGCAGGCTTTTATGGAAAGTCTGTTTAAGGGTATTCAGGAAGATGAGCGTGCAGTCTTTAACCGGGTTATGGAAAAGGTGAGCGAAAATCTTTCCCATTCATTGAAGGAGGAAATAAAATCATGAAACTTTTAACCATTGTACTTGTTACATTTTTTGCAGGCATGGGGGCCGGTCTTGGGACAGGCTTTGCAGGTATGAGTGCGGCGGCTGTGATCACACCGATGTTGGTGACTTTTTTGAAAATGGACCCATATATGGCGGTAGGTATCGCCCTTTCATCCGATGTATTGGCCAGTGCCGTATCCGCTTATACTTATGGAAAACATAAAAATCTCGATATTCGAAACGGTCTGATCATGATGATTAGCGTTTTGGCTTTTACTGTTGTGGGCAGCTATGTGTCCAGTCTGATACCATCTGCAACTATGGGAAACTTTTCTGTTTTTATGACATTTTTACTCGGTGTTAAATTTATCGTAAAACCGGTCATGACAACAAAAGAAGCTATGCAAGGCGTAGATCCGAAAAAACGTGCCATCCAGTCTTTAGTATGTGGCGTATTGATTGGTTTTATCTGCGGTTTTGTTGGTGCCGGCGGCGGCATGATGATGCTTTTGATCCTCACCTCTGTGCTTGGCTATGAGTTGAAAACAGCGGTGGGAACAAGCGTGTTTATTATGGCATTTACTGCCTTTACA
>JAXJRF010000234.1:0-1709 GCA_036310765.1 Frisingicoccus sp. | reverse complement strand
CTTTGGTGGGGATTTTATTGTGTGTGCAGATAATGCCAAATTTATGCTGGCATTTGTGAATATTGGGCTTGTTCCGGATACAGGAGCGACCTATCTTTTATGTAAGAGTATTGGTACTTCAAGGGCATTGGAACTGGCGGCTACCGGCCGTCCGATGGATGCCGCCGAAGCAAAAGACCTTGGACTTGTATACAAGGTTGTACCAAAAGAAGAACTGGATGAAGCAACGATGAAACTGGCGAAAAAACTGGCAGCCGGACCATTGCTTTCTTATAAGAATATCAAAAAACAGATATATGATGCATCTTATTCAGACTATAAGAAATGGCTGGATGAGACAGAAATTCCTACTCAGCGTGAATGTGCAGCATCCATGGATTTCCAGGAGGGATGTAAGGCATTTATGGAAAAACGTAAAGCTCAGTTTGAAGGTAAGTAATCAGGTAAACGTAAGACGGATACAGGATATTTCATAGGAAAGGTGGTATAGATTGTGCGATCGAAAGTTGTGACGAAGGAAGAGGCCCTTAAAGTTTTTAAAGATGGTCAGACGATTATGTTCGGTGACTGGCATGGTGAGCTTTCTGCAGAAGAGATCATCACAGGCATGCTTGAAATTGGTGTGAAGGATATTGATGCCATAGCTGTTTCCGGCGGTATGCCGGATCAGGGTGTTGGGCGACTGATCAAAGAACACCGCGTAAGAAGTCTTAAGACAACGCATATTGCATTCAATCCACTGGCCAAGGAACAGATGTTTTCGGGCGAACTTGATATTGAATTCGTACCTCAGGGTACATTTGCTGAACGGATCCGCTGCGGCGGTGCAGGTCTTGGCGGCTGTCTGACACCGACAGGCGTTGGGACGGATGTGGAGATCGGAAAACAGAAACTGACGATCAATGGAAAAGAATATCTTCTTGAATTGCCTCTCCATGCAGATGTGGCAGTTATTAAGGCATGGAAAGCAGACACTGCCGGCAATATTAAGTTCCGCTTAACAGCAAGAGCGACCAATAACTATATGGCATATGCCGCAGATACGGTTATTGTTGAGGTTGAAGAGCTGGTTGAAGTGGGTGAGCTTGGTCCGGATGATGTGGATGTGGCAGCTCCGATTATTGATATGGTATATGTCAGAACCGGTGAAAAGAAACCATTCTGCCCGATGTGGCAGCGTGCAAAGGCAAAAGCAGAAGGAGGGAAATAACAATGGCAGGACTTACAGGACGTGCACTGATCGCATCTCGCTGTGCGAAGTTTTTTAAAGATGGTGATTTTGTAAACCTTGGAATTGGCCTTCCTGCAATGTGCGTAAACTATTTGCCTGAAGGTGTTGAGCTCTGGCTTGAATCGGAGATCGGTATTGTAGGTTCTGCTCCGTCTCCAAGCTGGGAAGATGCAGATCCGGATCTGATCGATGCCGGCGGACAGCCTGCTGCACTGATCAAAGGCGGAAGTGTGGCGGATCATTTGATTTCTTTTACCTATATACGCGGCGGTCATATTGATGTAGCAGTACTGGGTACGCTCCAGGTGGATCAGGAAGGAAATATTGCCAACTGGACCATTCCGGGCAAACTTGTTCCGGGTATGGGCGGTGCTATGGATCTGTGTGCAGGTGTCAAGAAGATTATCGTTGCTACAGATCACTGTGAAAAGAGCGGAGAATCCAAGATTCTGAAAAGATGTACCCTTCCATTGACTGG
>JAXJRF010000233.1:0-16557 GCA_036310765.1 Frisingicoccus sp. | reverse complement strand
TCAAGATCTTTCTGAAAAACATCCTGATTTGGGTGGTCGGCCAGATAGCCAAGAATCCATCCGTTATTTTGAGAGACAATATCCTCCATATGGGATGGTGTACCGTATTGTTCCATATGCCGTTTCAGCATATTTGATAAATTGTGTAATTGGAAACCGATGTCATTTCGATGAGACATAAAAATCCTCCTTGACGAAAAAAAGTTAGATGTACAACTGTTAGACATCTAACATATTGTATAAAAATATATATTATTTGTCAATACCGGATTCGAAATGCTTCAATGACTGGATAATATCCGGTATTGAACGGCTTTTGACTGGAATTGTATGTTCGGGCTCATTAATATTTTCCAAATAATGTGCATCCGAATTGTGAACGATCCGGCAGTGATCCAAATAAGGGTTGGTCTGTCGAAGATGGGGAAGATTTTTTGGATCCTTCACTTCTGCACAGGTAAAGCGGCTGTCCGGAGGGACAAAACCCAGATTTGAGATCAGACTGTTGGCCGTTTTATCAATATGGGCAGGGATCATAATCCCGCCACGTTCCTCTGTAAGATCATAGACGGCATCGAAGTGGATGGCTGCATTGGCAAGAAGAAGACAGGGTTCCTTGCCGATGATCTCATCCTGTTCGTTGTAGAGAATCTGTTCGCCAAAAATATGCTCTTTATTTTGAATTTTCATCATCTTGCTGTATACATAACTGTCAAAATCCATGGCGGCATAAAGATCCGGGAAAAGACATACGACATGAACATCTTCGTCTGTACAAAGCTCCATTCCGGGCAGAGCAATAATACCGTAATTGTCGGCCATTTTTAAGAATGGTCCGCAGTTACGGCTTGTATTGTGATCGGTCAGGGCAATGAGGTCCAGACCTTTGACAGCTGCCATACCGGCAATGTTGGCAGGAGTCATATCCTTGTCTCCGCAGGGAGAGAGACAGGAGTGGATATGAAGATCATAAGTGAGGTCGATTATGAATGAATCTCCTTGTACACAATAAGTGCCGCATCGAAAATTGGCATCTCTGTGGCAAAAACAGTAATTCCCTGCTGTGCTGCTTTGGACAGTAAGAGATCATCGACCTGCGTATCTTCGGCAAGAATAATGCATGCGGCGTCGCAGAGAGAGGCAACGGCCAAAGTGTTGATATTGGACATGACAGTCACCCAGGCACAGCCGGAAGGGGCCTGGCCCATGGCAACACTTAGAAGGTCGCAGCAGAATGGAACGGTAATCTCTCTGTCGAGGTCATCGCCTGCATTTTTCAGTTGAAATAAATTTTTGTTGATTAAATCCTGTACGGTCATTGTGAGTCATCCTTATCGCTGTTGTTGAGATTTAATGTGGCATCTAATAATGAAATATCAGAAACAAGTTGGCGCAGATGTTTTTTGAATATGTATCGGTAATCATTGGCATCCATTTCATATTCGGCCTCGCTGTTTATGAGCGAATTCATACTGCGGGTCAGCGAATGAATCTGATCTTTTAAAACATGGATACAGTAGGTTTCCTTGGCTTTTCCCCGGACAATATCTTCGGCCAGTGCCTTACAGGTCGGAGCACCGCAGGAACCACAGTCAAGGCCAGGAAAATGGCTGCAGAGCTGTTCAACCTTGTTCATCATAATAATACTTTCCTTCATGGATTTGCCGAGGCGGTATACAGGAAGGTATTCTACATCGTCGGACCAGAGGATTTCATTCTGTTCAAGATCCGGAGGCACATGGGTTGCCGTATGCGGCAGATTATGATAAAGACGTTTAAGCTTTGCCTGGGCAACTTATGGATTCTCGACGGTAAGAACCCCGCCGACGCAGCCGCCGTCACAGGCATTGAGTTCAATGAAGGCAAGCTTTGAAAACTTTTCATCTTCCAGGTCTTCAAGGACACGAATGACATTTTCAATTCCGTCAGCCGCCAGATAGTTATCCGTATTAATGCCGGCCGCTTCACCGGCATGACTTCCCCAACCGACACCAATACAGCCGGCCCGGGATAGCGGCATCGGATTCTTTTCGGCAGCGATCATCAGAGGCAGCATGAGCGGGTAGATCTCCTTAATGGCAAGGACACCGTCAATCTCGCTCTTTTCCACGCCGAGAGGATCACGAGCATAAGCCACTTTGGAAGGACATGGAGAAATAAATATAATACCGATATCCTCAGAAGGCAGGCCGGTTTTCTCCATAGCTTCTTTTCGTGCCAGACGTGCAGCGACTTCAACCGGCGGATTGATCGGAAGAAGATGATCGATCAGGTTCGGGAAACGCACACGAATCAGCCGGACAACGGAGGGACAGGCCGTACTTATAAAAGGCCAGTGTTCCACGTGGTCGGCAATATATTTTTGAGATACTTCGGAAACGATCTCTGCCGCTGCAGCTACCTCGAACACATCATCAAAACCCATATGGATCAGGGCAGTCAGCACAATGTTCGTGTCCTCCAGGTTATTAAACTGGCTGTATAACGAAGGTGCAGGCAAAGCTACGGTATATTTATAATTGCCCAGAATATCCGGGCGGTCATAAAGGCTGCTTTTGGCATGATTCTGACAGATACGGATACATTCGCCACAGTCGATGCAGAACTCACTTGTAATAACGGCTTTTCCCTCACGCACACGAATAGCCTGAGTCGGACAGCGTTTAATACAGTTGATACAGCCATTGCACAGATCTTTTTTTAAATAGACGGAGTGAAAAAATTTTTGATGCTCCATAAGCATGTCATCCTTTCAATAGAAATCTCTTTTCACACTGTTGTCATTCAGGCATATTGACGGTCATGGTTACGGTTGTGCCTTTGCCGAGAACTGTCTGAATATCCATAGTATCGGAGTTCTTTTTCATATTAGGAAGTCCCATTCCGGCTCCGAATCCGAGAGAACGGACGTCATTGGAAGCTGTTGAATAGCCGGCCTGCATCGCTTTTTCGATATCAACAATACCGGGGCCAGTGTCTTTTAAGACCATAATGATCTTATCCGGTGTGATGTCGACGGTAATATCACCGCCGTTGGCATGGATGACCATATTGATCTCACCTTCATACATGGCAATGGCAACTTTACGGATAATGGCAGGCGGAACACCAAGTCTTTTTAACTTGTTTTTTACATCACTGCTGGCCTCACCGGCCTGGGTAAAATCAGCGGGCGATACGTGATATTTTAAAGTCATCAGGCTGTCATCCATGTTGGCTACCTCCTCGCAGTCCGGCATTGTAGAGCAGACCACAGGTTGTAAACATAGGAAGCTCGGTTGTCAGCAAGGTAATATCGCGTTCCTTCGCCATTTCGATCATGGATTCATCCGGTTGCTTATTACGGACCATGATAATACAGATAATATCCATCATCTCGGCGGTCCGAAGCACCTGAGGATTGCAAAGCCCTGTAATGAGAACGGCCTGATCATCCACATGGGCAAGAACATCGCTCATCATATCTGAACCGCAGGCGGTGTAAACTTCACGTTCCAGGTCGTCCTCCCCATTTAAAATACAGGCATTCAATAATTGTTTAATGAAACCAACTGTCATAATGTTCCTCCTGATTCTTTGGATAACTACATTTGTATTCAGTATATCATTTTTTTTGGTAAAATTAAACAGATATTAAGCTAAAAAACATAGAAGTTTATAGAAAATGGTGATATAATAAGTTATCAGATTCTAGGTTAAGGAGTGATTAATTTGGCAATGAAAAAACCAAGTGTTCCATTTGCCGGAACAGCAGAGCAAAAAGAGGCATTGCTTTCAGTGATCCATGAACTTCAGGATCAAAAAGGATGCTTGATGCCGATCATGCAGAAAGCTCAGGAGATTTACGGGTATCTGCCGATTGAAGTTCAGAAGATCATCTCAGATGAATTGAATGTGCCTCTGGAAAAAATTTATGGCATAGCAACCTTCTATTCACAGTTTGCACTGAATCCAAAAGGCCGTTATCAGATTTCAGTCTGTCTTGGTACAGCCTGCTATGTTAAAGGTGCCGGGGATATTTACAACAAACTTATGGAATTGCTTGATATTACTGGCGGAGAGTGTACACCGGACGGTAAATTCTCACTGGATGCCTGCCGCTGCGTCGGAGCCTGCGGACTTGCACCGGTTATGATGATCAACGATGAAGTCTACGGACGTTTGTCGGTTGAAGATGTCGAAGCGATCCTGGCAAAGTATTATTAAATTATGATGCCGGAGATATCTTTAAATATTCTTGATGTGGCTGAGAATTCTGTACGGGCCCAGGCTACTCTTGTGGAGATCACAGTGGAAACAGATATACGGGAAAACCGGCTGAGGGTATGGATTAAGGATAATGGCTGTGGGATGAGCAGGGATCAGCTCGAACAGGTGACCGATCCTTTTTTCACGACACGCAGAACCCGAAAGGTCGGATTGGGCGTTCCGTTTTTTAAGATGGCAGCATTGAGTACAGGCGGCGATTTTCAGATTATGTCGGAAATTAGTAAAGGTACAGAGGTATATGCGGAGTTTGTACTGGATCATATTGATCGGATGCCCTTGGGGGATATTAACAGTACGATCTATACACTGATATGTTTCCATCCGGATATGGATTTCTGTTATACCTATCGGTATGATATGCGGGAATTTGTACTGGATACAAGGCAGATGCGGGAGATCCTTGGAGGGATTCCGCTGGATACGCCGGAGGTGGCCGGATATATACGGGAATATTTAGAGGAGAATAAGAAAGAAGTGGATGGCGGAGCCATTATTTGATTAGGAGGTAGCTGTATGAAATCCCTTGAAGAATTAAGAGCTATTCGTGAAAAGATGCAGGGAAAAGTTGGAATGCGTTCAGAAGATGCCGGACAGACACGAATTGTTGTCGGCATGGCAACCTGCGGCATTGCCAGCGGTGCAAGACCTGTATTGAATGTATTGTCAGATGAAGTTCAGAAACGGGGCATGTCCAATGTGGTTGTTACACAGACGGGATGTATTGGACTTTGCCAGTACGAGCCGATCGTAGAGGTTTATGAACCGGGAAAAGAAAAGGTAACCTATGTTAAGATGAATGTGGACAAAGCCCTGGAGATGCTTGAACAGCACATTGTACGTGGTCATGTCCTTGCAAAGTATACATTAAATTCAACAAGTTTATAATGGGGAGGTAGAGCATATGTATCGTGCACATGTCCTGGTATGCGGTGGAACGGGATGTACCTCCTCCGGAAGCCAGAAGATTATAGACAGATTAAAAAAGGAACTGGATAAGCAGGGACTGACCAATGAAGTATCGGTTGTGCAGACCGGCTGTCATGGCCTTTGTGCCCTTGGCCCGATCATGGTTGTTTATCCGGAAGCCGTTTTCTACTCCATGGTCAGAGAAGAAGATATTGCGGAAATCGTTGAAGAACATCTGTTAAAGGGACGTGTTGTCAAACGTCTTGTATATGATGAGACATTGACAGATGAAGGGATCAAATCCCTTTCAGAAACGGATTTTTATAAAAAACAGCATCGTATTGCGTTGCGTAACTGTGGTGTGATCAATCCGGAAAGTATCGATGAGTACATCGGAACCGGTGGTTATGAAGCTCTTGGACGTGTATTGACAGAGATGACACCGGATGAAGTTATCCAGGTTATTTTAGACAGCGGACTGAGGGGCCGCGGCGGTGCCGGTTTCCCGACCGGTTTGAAATGGAAGTTTGCGTCTTCCAACAGAGGTCAGGTTCAGAAATATGTCTGCTGTAATGCGGATGAAGGTGATCCGGGTGCATTCATGGACCGTTCCGTTCTGGAAGGTGACCCGCATGTTGTTTTCGAAGCTATGGCCATTGCCGGTTATGCCATCGGTGCCAATCAGGGCTTTATCTATGTACGTGCAGAGTATCCGATCGCTGTAAAACGTCTCCAGATCGCTTTGGAACAGGCAAGAGAATACGGACTCCTCGGAAAAGATATTTTTGGTACAGGCTTTGATTTTGATATTGATCTGCGTCTGGGTGCGGGAGCTTTCGTATGCGGTGAGGAAACGGCACTTATGGTTTCCATCGAAGGCAATCGAGGTGAACCACGTCCAAGACCGCCATTCCCTGCAGTTAAAGGTTTATTCGGACAGCCAACAATCCTGAATAACGTTGAGACCTATGCCAACATTCCTCAGATCATTTTGAACGGTGCGGAATGGTTTGCCTCCATGGGTACGGAAAAATCCAAAGGAACAAAGGTATTTGCTGTCGGCGGCAAGATCAACAATACTGGTCTTGTAGAAATTCCTATGGGTACAACACTGCGTACGATCGTCGAAGAGATCGGCGGTGGTATCCCGAATGGCAAGAAATTTAAAGCAGCTCAGACAGGCGGCCCATCCGGCGGATGTATCCCGGCTGAGTATTTTGACATTCCGATCGATTATGACAATCTGATCGAAATTGGATCGATGATGGGATCCGGTGGTCTGATCGTTATGGATGAAGATAACTGTATGGTAGATATCGCTAAATTCTTCCTTGAATTTACTGTTGATGAATCCTGCGGCAAATGTACACCATGTCGTGTGGGTACAAAACGTATGCACGAGATTCTGGAAAAGATCACTAAAGGTCAGGGAACAATGGAAGATCTTGATCGTCTTGAAGAATTGGCTTATTACATTAAGGATAATGCACTCTGCGGTCTGGGCCAGACAGCTCCAAACCCTGTATTGTCCACTCTGCGTTACTTCAGAGATGAATATGTGGCTCACGTTGTTGATAAGAAATGTCCGGCAGGTGTATGTAAAGACCTTCTTTCCTACCGTATTGATGCGGACAAGTGTAAAGGCTGTACATTATGTGCAAGAGTCTGTCCGGCTGGTGCGATCGATGGTAAGGTGAAAGAAGTCCATATGATCAATCAGGATAAGTGTGTCAAATGTGGTGCCTGCATGGAAAAATGCCGCTTTGGTGCAATTTATAAAGAGTAATGGAGGGCAAAAGAATGGGCGATATTACAATTAAAATTAATGGTATGAATGTAACCGCTCCGGCTGGCTCCACAATTCTTGAGGCTGCCAGACTGGCGCATATTGAAATTCCTACGTTATGTTTTTTGAAAGAAATTAATGAAATCGGTGCCTGCCGTATGTGTGTTGTTGAGGTGAAAGGGGCAAAAAGTCTTGTGACGGCCTGTGTCTATCCGATCAACGAAGGTATGGAGGTATGGACAAATACAGCAAAGGTCAGAGAATCCCGCAAGATGACTCTGGAATTACTTCTTTCCAACCACAGAAAAGAATGTCTTTCCTGTGTACGCAGCGGAAACTGCGAATTGCAGCAGATGTGTAAAGCTTATGGTGTGTCCGATGAGAATCGATTTGAAGGCGAGATGACTCCGACAGAAATTGACGATTCTGCAGCACATATGATTCGCGATAACAGCAAGTGTATCCTTTGCCGTCGCTGCGTGGCTGTCTGTGAAAAGGTTCAGGGTATCGGCGTGATCGGTGCCAATGGACGTGGCTTTTCCACATACATCGGTTCCGCTTTTGATATGGGGCTTGGAGAAACAAGCTGTGTATCCTGCGGCCAGTGTATCGCAGTCTGTCCGACAGGTGCACTTTCTGAAAAAGATTATATTGATGACGTTCTGGAGGCGATCCAGGATCCTGAAAAATATGTATGTGTTCAGACAGCACCTGCTGTACGTGCAGCCCTTGGTGAAGAATTCGGTTATCCGATGGGAACAGATGTGGAAGGTAAGATGGTTTCCGCTCTGCGTATGATCGGTTTTGATAAAGTATTCGACACAGATTTCAGTGCCGACCTGACGATTATGGAAGAAGCCCATGAATTTGTCAGCCGGGTTCAGAATGGCGGGGTACTTCCGATGATCACCTCCTGTTCACCGGGATGGATCAAATATTGTGAGCATTACTTCCCGGATATGACAGAAAATCTGTCTTCCTGCAAGTCACCTCAGCAGATGTTCGGTGCTGTCTTAAAGACCTATTATGCGGAAAAGATGGGAATCGATCCAAAGAAGATTGTCAGTGTCAGTGTCATGCCATGTACAGCTAAGAAGTTTGAGATTGGTCGTGATGATGAGAGTGCTGCCGGTGTTCCGGATGTGGATTACGCTCTGACAACAAGAGAGCTGGCACGTATGATCAAACGTCTTGGTATTAAATTTACAGAACTTCCGGATGGACAGTTCGACGATCCTCTGGGTGAATCCACAGGTGCAGCAGTTATCTTCGGTGCAACCGGCGGCGTTATGGAGGCAGCACTTCGTACTGCAGTTGAAACTCTGACCGGAGAGGAATTGACAAAGCTTGATTTTGAAGAAGTTCGTGGTACAGATGGTATTAAAGAGGCTGTTTACAATGTAGCAGGCATGGACGTTAAAGTGGCTGTTGCCTCCGGTCTTGGCAATGCAAGAGAACTTTTGAATAAAGTAAAATCTGGTGAGGCAGATTACCACTTTATCGAGATCATGGGATGTCCGGGCGGCTGTGTCAACGGCGGCGGACAGCCTCAAGTAAGCGGTGAAGTACGTAACACAGTGGATGTTCAGGGTATACGTGCAAGTGTATTGTATGCAAATGATGCAGCGAAAACAATTCGTAAATCCCATGAAAATCCTTCAATTAAAAAGATTTACGATGAATATTTCGGCGAACCGGGAAGTCATAAAGCCCACGAAGTACTTCATACAACCTATGTAAAACGTACGGTTAATTAAGATGTAACAGACAAGAGTCCTGTCCGCGGCGGCGGGCAGGACTCTTTTTGCAATAAATGGTCGGGAGGGATTTATGTGAAAATCATTGATTTTAAAAATGCCAACTGCAAGCATTGTTATAAATGCGTTCGTTCCTGTTCTGTCAAAGCGATTAAAGTTAAAGATGCACAGGCACAGATTATGAAAGAATACTGTATTTTATGCGGTAAGTGTCTGGAAGTCTGTCCTCAGAATGCGAAAACTTTTGTCAGTGATCTGGAACGGGTTCAGTATTATATTCGTTCCGGCGAGAGGGTTGTCGTTTCCATAGCGCCCTCTTATTTGGGAATCATGGATTATGAGACGCCGGGGCAGGTTGTGGATGCCCTGTTGAAACTGGGATTTTCTGCGGTTCGTGAAACGGCAGAGGGAGCGGCGCTTGTAACCAGGGAATATGCAAAATTGCTTGAATCTGGACAAATGACCAACATCATCACGACCTGTTGTCCAAGTGTGAATGATTTGATTGAAAAATATTATCCTTCCCTTGTATCTTTTATGGCTCCGGTCGTTTCGCCGATGGTTGCCCATGGCCGCCTGATCAAAAAGATTTATGGTGAGGATACAAAGGTTGTCTTTCTTGGCCCATGTGTTGCAAAGAAAGAGGAGGCGGAGGAAGATGACCGGACGGAAGGTGCCATTGATGCGGTCATTCATTTTGGCGAATTAAAGGAGTGGATGGCAGCGGAGAACATTGTGCTCAGTGCATGTGAAAATCGCCCGATGGACAATCCGGATCCAAAGATCAATCGTCTGTATCCGGTCAGCCATGGTGTCATCCAGTCGGTGATGGTGTCGGGAGAAAAGGAAAATTATCGCCATCTGTTTGTTGATGGCATTGAAAATTGTCGGGAACTTTTAGAAGCCATGGAGGCCGGTGAGATACAGAACTGCTTTATTGAAATGAATATGTGTGAGGGCGGATGTATTAAAGGGCCGGCGACGACAAAGATGGAATATTCCAGATATCGTGCCCGTTTCCATATTGAAGATCAGATTGAATATGCACCGGCACAGACATTAGAATGTTCGAAGGATGTTCCGATGAAGAAGGTATTCTTTTCCAGAAAGGAAATGGCCAATATGCCGACGGAGGAGCAGATTCAGGAAATCCTGAAAGCAACTGGCAAATACAACAGGGATCAGGAATTAAACTGCGGTGCCTGCGGTTACACAAGCTGTCGGGAGAAGGCCATTGCCGTATTCCAGGGAAAGGCTGAGCTGGATATGTGTCTGCCGCATACTTTTGAACAGGCCAAATCCATGTCCAATCAGATTCTTGAAGCCACACCGAATATTATTATGGTGATCCGTCCGGACATGACCATCAGTGAATTTAACCGGAAAGCCCAAAAAGTATTCCATACGCCGCGTCAGGATGCCATCGATCATTTTATTTATGAATTTATGGATGAGGCTGTGTTTGAGGAAGCTCTGAAGGAGCATAAGCCGATCATCCGGCGGAAAGCCACCCTTGAAGCTTTTGACCTGACTGTATTGATCAGTGTCGTTTATATGGAAAGTCTGGATGCGTTGCTGACCATTATTCAGGATATTACTTCCGAAGAAAGGGAAATGGAGCATCAGTATCAATTGAAGATGAAAACCATGGAGGCGGCTCAGAAGGTTATTGATAAGCAGATGATGGTGGCTCAGGAAATTGCCGGACTTCTCGGCGAGACAACAGCAGAGACAAAGGCAACATTGAATAAATTAAAGCGTTCACTCATTGAGGATGAGATATAATAAGTGAAAGTTGGTGCGGTATGAACGTCAGTATTGATGTATCATGGAAAAGCTTGAACAAACATGATGAAGAGTTATGTGGTGATAAAGTTGAAATCCTGAAAACGGAAGATTCGGATATCGTTATCCTTGCCGATGGGATGGGAAGCGGTGTTAAGGCAAATATTCTCGCCACACTGGCATCTAAAATTCTTGGAACCATGTTTCTGGAAGGAGAACCGATTGAGGAAGCGGTTGAAACGCTGGCCAGCACATTGCCGGTGTGTAAAGAGAGGGGCGTTGCCTACTCCACCTTCAGCATCCTGCAGATTTTCCATAATGGAGATGCCTATCTGGCAGAATTTGACAATCCTGGCTGCATTTTTGTGCGAAATAAAAAGCTTATGACGATTCCTGAAAATATACGTACGATCGGTGGTAAAAAAATCCGGGAATATCATTTTAAAGTCCAGCCCGACGACTGCTTTGTACTTATGAGTGACGGCACCATTTATGCCGGTGTGGGTGAACTCTTGAATTTGGGATGGACGTGGGAGAGTATGGCTGAGTATACGCTGAAATGTGTGAAGGAAACCAAGTCAGCGGCACGAATTGCCTCCATGCTCAGTGAAGCCTGCGATGATCTTTACCAGCAGCGGCCGGGAGATGATACGACCGTTGCGGTGGCCCGGATCATCGAGCGTCATATTGTTAATATATTTACCGGACCGCCGGAAAAGAAAGAAGACGATGAACGTCTGATGAAGGACTTTATGGCCGCAGAAGGCAAAAAGATTGTCTGCGGCGGTACAAGCAGTCAGATCGCTGCACGCTATCTGGATAAGGAAATTACAAACAATCATGACGGCACGAAGA
Source organism: Frisingicoccus sp. (assembly GCA_036310765.1). Lineage (GTDB taxonomy): Bacteria > Bacillota > Clostridia > Lachnospirales > Lachnospiraceae > Frisingicoccus. The sequence goes on along the minus strand of JAXJRF010000233.1, from coordinate 5,199 downwards.
CAGTGCCGCCGACGGCAAATATTCAAGGGCTTGATCTGGTGACAGAAGGTGTGCTGACCATGAGCCATGCCTATAAACTTCTCCGACGTTTTGATGAGGGGGATATCGATGGGGATTTCTTCGACGATCTGGATGGGGATAATGGCGGTGCCCATCTGGCACGTATCCTTCTGGAAGAGTGTACGGAGCTTTGTCTGTTTGTGGGCAAAGCGGGTAATGGGGCCTATGAGGACGACGGTACTATGTTTGACATCAGTATTCGTAAGAATCTGGTGATTCAGTTAAAAGAAGTGATGGAGCATCTTGGCAAAGAGGTTTCCATGACGTATTATTAATTTTATTGGGTAAAGTTGGAGGGCAAAAAATGTTTTGTGTAAAATGCGGCACAGCGTGTGAAGATTTCATGGAGGGGGAGACGATACGTCAGAGATGTCCGAAATGCGGACATATCCATTATAAAAATCCCTATCCCTGTATTGCTGCTATTGTCGTGAATAAAAAAGGAGAAATCCTGCTTGGAAAACGGGGAGCAAAGTCGATTTATCCATTTAAATGGTGTCTGCCATGCGGATATATAGAGTATGGCGAGACTTATGTGGAGGCTACCGTAAGGGAAGTCGAAGAAGAGATGGGCTTACATACCCTGCCGGATGGCATTATCAATGTGGTTTCCAACAATTTTGATAATGGAGTCTGTTCCCTTGTGGTGGTCATGCTGGCCCATTATGATGGCGACAAAGACCCAGTCCCTGGGGATGATATTACAGAGGCAGGTTGGTTTGCCCTTGATGATATGAATCTGCTGCCGCCTTTGGCATTTTCAGCAGATAAGTTTATTATTTCCAAATATAAACGTATGCGGGAAGAAAATGGCGGTATCACCCGATTGACATTGGAAGGACATCGGGTTGACGGTGTATAAAAAGACGAAATGAAAGGAGACGGATATGGAAAGATATCATTCGGAGCAATTGCTTGATTTTATTGATGCAAGTCCGAGCTGTTTCCATGTGATAGATAATCTGAAAAAAATACTGGAAACAGAAGGATTTACAGAACTTCAGGAAACACATCGATGGGAGCTTGAAAAAGGGGGCAAATATTATGTCACCCGAAACAATTCATCCATTATAGCTTTTGCGATACCTGAAGATGTACAGGGATTTCATATTATGGCGAGTCACAGCGACTCTCCGTCTTTCAAAATCAAAGAAATTCCTGAGATGACAGTGGAACGAAAATATACAAAGTTAAATGTGGAAGGGTATGGCGGAATGCTCATGTCCACATGGTTTGACCGGCCTCTGTCGGTGGCTGGACGGCTTTTGGTTCGCGAAGGCAGCGGCATTACGACCCGTCTGGTCAATGTGGACAGAGATATGCTGATGATACCAAGTCTTGCCATTCATATGAACAGGGGCGTTAATGAGGGCTATAAATATAACATCCAAAAGGATCTGCTCCCGCTGTACGGAAATGGTGAGGCAGCCGGAACATTTATGGAGACGGTTGCAAAGGCAGCGGATGTGGATACTGAGGATATTTTAGGACATGACCTGTTTCTCTATCCGCGTGTGAAGGGAACGGTATGGGGAGCTGAAAATGACTACATTTCCTCGGCCCGTCTGGATGATCTTCAGTGTGCTTTTGCATCCGTTCGTGGTTTGTTGGCGGCAGAAAAATATGAGCAGGTGGCCATGATCGCGGTTATGGACAATGAGGAAGTGGGAAGTTCCACCAAGCAGGGGGCAGATTCTGACTTTTTAAGACAGACAATCCTTCGTATCTGTCATGGGTTGGGAATGGATGAAACCGAGCGCAGCCAGGCAATTGCCGCAAGCTTTATGGTTTCTGCCGATAATGCTCAGGCGGCCCATCCAAATTATATGGAGAAGTCGGATGCGGTCAACTGTCCGTTTATGAATGAGGGTATTGTGATCAAATACAATGCCAATCAGAAATACACATCGGATGGTGTTTCCTCCGCGTTGTTTAAGATGATCTGTGAAAAGGCAGGTGTGCCGTATCAGGTTTATATCAACCGATCGGATATGGCTGGGGGATCGACGCTTGGAAATATTGTGAATTCCCAGATTTCCATGAATACCGTCGATATTGGCCTTGCCCAGCTGGCGATGCATTCGGCCTGTGAGACGGCCGGGACAAAGGATACAGAATATTTGATCCGGGCAGCAAAAACATTTTTCGAAAGCCGGATCGAATGTGTACAGGATGGCATTTATACGATCAGGTAGCATACAGAAATAAAAAAACCGATGCGAAAGCAGGATGCTTCGTATCGGTTTTTTGTACCCGATCATATCGGATCAGGCGATGAATTTCTGCCAATATCCCATAATGAGGATAAAGATAATGATTAGTGGTAAAATATAAGTTACATAGAAACGTGCCCACTGAGGGAATTTCATACCTTTACCGGTATCGGCCTCTGCAATAAAGTTCTTCCATCCCCATCCGTTTTTGCGTGTACAGAAGAGAAGATAGAGAAGGCTTCCAATCGGAAGAAGATTATTGGAAATAATAAAGTCTTCCAAATCCTGAATCGTACTTCCTGTACCAAAAGGCTGAATACCGTCGAGAACATTGAATCCGAGGGCACAAGGCAGAGATAAGACAAGAATAAGGAGGCCATTGATCAGTACGGCCTTTTTACGATCCCATCCCCATAAATCCATAGAGAAACTTAAAATATTTTCAAATACAGCAATAACTGTGGACATGGCTGCGAAGGACATAAAGATAAAGAACAAAGTTCCCCAGATACGTCCGCCGACCATCTGATTGAAAATGTTTGGCAATGTGACAAATACAAGTCCAGGACCTTCACCCGGGTTGACACCGAAGGCTGAGCATGCCGGGAAGATGACAAGGCCGGCTGTAAAGGCAACAAAGGTATCCAGCAGGCAGATATTTAAGGATTCACCTGTCAGACTGCGGTCTTTGCTGATATAACTTCCGAAAATGGCCATGGCACCGATACCAAGACTCAGTGTAAAGAAGGCCTGCCCCATGGCAGCATAAATGGTTTCTCCGAGACCCTGTTCCACCATTCGGCCGAAATCAGGAATGAGGTAGAATTTCAAACCTTCGGCGGCACCATCCAGTGTGACGCTGCGGATGCATAAAACGATAAGGATAACGATGAGAAAACTCATCATGATTTTTGTAATACGTTCCACACCATTTTGAAATCCGAGGCTGCATACACCAAAGCATACGACAGTGATGACGATCATCCAGAAGATCATCTGGAACGGATCGGCCAGCATGTTTCCAAATACGGCACCGACCTCATCCGGTGTTTTGCCGACAAAATCACCATGGATCATTTTGTAAACATAGTTGATCATCCATCCGGCAACCGTCGTGTAGAACATCATTAACATGTAATTGCCGAGAATGGCAAGATATCCGGTAATATGCCATTTGGTTCCGGCAGGCTCAAGGACGTGAAAACTGCGGGCAGCAGATTTTTGACTGGCACGTCCGACAGAAAATTCCATGACCATGATCGGAAGACCAAGGATGACAAGGAATACCAGATAGACTAAGACAAATGCGGCACCGCCGTATTTACCTACAATGTATGGAAATCTCCAGACATTTCCAAGACCGATCGCACAACCGGCGGAAATCAGAATAAATCCAAGTCGAGACGAGAATCGCTCTCTCTTTTCCATAACTTTCCCTCCTATTATATTGTTTCACAATGTTATAAGCATAACAAATGTGGGTCGGAGGGTCAAGAAATTTATATAAAATGACGGTGACATATTCTGCATAAACTGATATAATCAGCATGATTGAATAAGCGCTGTAATTATAGAAGGGATGATGAACGTGGAAAAAATGACAGCAGGTGAAATTGTAAAAGCTGTAGAAGGAACATTGCTGGCCGGAGATCCGGAGACAGTGATTGAACATATATGTATTGACAGCCGGGAGGCACGTGAGGGAAGTCTGTTTATTCCGATCATTGGGGAAAAAGTAGATGCTCACAAATTTATTGCCCAGGTGTTGGATAATGGTGCTGCCGGAGTCTTTATGTCCCATGGGGATGTGACAGATCCGGATAAAGTACATATTCTGGTGGACGATACGGTGAAAGCCATGGGAAGGCTCGCAGCCTGGTATCGCAGAAAGTTTGATATGCCGATCATCGGTATTACTGGAAGTGTGGGAAAAACATCCACAAAGGAAATGATCAATGCGGCACTGGAAACCGGTTTTCGTACAATGAAGACCGCCGGTAACCAGAACAGTCAGATCGGCGTGCCTTTAACACTGTTTCGTATGGAGCAGGGACAGGAGATGGCGGTCATTGAGATGGGCATCAGTGAATACGGTGAAATGGATAACCTTGTCCGTTTTGTAGAGCCGGATGTGGCAGTTGTCACCAATATTGGCGAGGCGCATCTTGCCCAGTTTGGAAAAATGGAAAATACGATGAAGGAAAAATTAAAGATCACATCCCATTTTACGGAAAAGAACCGAGTTTTCTTAAATGGAGATGATCCGTTGCTTCGTCAGGCAGCAGCTTCCATGAAATGTCCGGTGGTGCTGTTTGGTACAGAGCCGGGATGCGATTATCGTGCGGAAAATATTCACATCGAAGACGGAAAGAACTGCTTTACTCTGATCTATCCGGAAGGAAGGGAAGAAGTGGTGATCCGTCAGCTTGGACATCATAATGTTTTAAATGCACTGGTTGCCATTGCTGTCGCAAAACATTTTGGCATCGAACCATCCAAAGCAAAAGAAGGATTGAGTAAATATGAAGGCCTTCCGATGCGTCAGCAGATCAATCATTTGTCCCATGGCATTAAGGTGATTGATGATACGTATAATGCCAGTCCGGCATCGGTAAAATCTGGTATTAATGTGCTGCATCAGCTGGATAATCCGGGAAGAAAGATTACGGTTCTGGCGGATATTTTGGAATTGGGGGATATGTCCTGGCAGCGTCACTATGATCTGGGAATGGAAGTTGCCGAATCCGGCATTGATATGGTTGTTACGGTTGGTCAGGAAATGAAAGCACTGGCCAAAGCGATTGTTGATTCAGGCAAGGGAATTCCGGTCTGCAGTTTTGATAGCAATGATGCCGCAAGCCAATGGCTCATTGGAAATATTCAGGATGGAGATGCTGTTCTTGTCAAAGGTTCCAGAGGTATGCAT
>JAXJRF010000232.1:0-2173 GCA_036310765.1 Frisingicoccus sp. | reverse complement strand
GATTATAGAAAAGCATAAAAATGATGAGCGTGTCATGATCGTGGCTCATGGTGCAGTCAATAAGGCGATGATGCGTTATATGAGAAAAAATGAAATTAAAGATTTTTGGATGGGAAAACTTCAGACAAACTGTGTTGTGACGATTGTGGACTGCAAAGATGGTCAATTCCAGGTGCTTGAAGATAATAAGGTGTTTTATGAATAAAGAATATAAACCTCTGCTCATTTTTATCTGTTTGGTCTTTGGATTTTTGAATACTGCCGGTATATCCATGTTTCGGGAAGATTCCCTGACACTGATTCCGGGCATTAAAGGCGTTGGTCTGTTTATTTTGATGATGGCAATATGTGCCGTTGTATTTTATATTGCAGCTCAGTGGATTTTGAAAGGTTTTTCACATATGACATGTCAGAAAGAGATGCAAGAGGAGAACTTTTTCGAAAGACATCTGTTTGCTGTCAGTTTTTGTGTGATTTTACTGATGTGGCTGCCATGGATCATTACTTACTATCCGGCAAGTATGGACTGGGATGTTTATCGTCAGTTGAGTTCTTATCTGGGCATTTGGGCACCGAGCAACCACGATCCATGGCTGTCCTCCTGTGTGTTGGGCATCTGCTATCGGATTGGTGTCAAACTGGGAAGTGAAAATCTGGGTATTTTCATTTTTGTTGTTCTTAGGGATATTTTGATGGCTCTGATCTATGCCAAATGTGTTGTCATGCTGAAAAAGGCAGGAATGAAGCGGATAATCTATGTCGGTGTCCTTTTGTTTTATGCGGTGACACCGGTATGGGGAGCTTACGCCAAACATGCATTTAAAGATACGTTTTGTACAGCACTTTTTGTCTGGTATATTATGAATACCATCACATTGATCTATTATGGAAAAGAAGGCGGATTAAAAAACAGACATTGGATTTTGTATGGGTTATCGGCCCTGATTTTGTCTTTGTTCCGTAATAACTGCATTTATGTGGCAGCTCCTGCGACTTTGCTTGTTATTCTGTTTTTGATTGCAAAAAGACAAAAAATCTATTACAGTATTGGAATTATAGCGATTCTTTCTGTGTATTTTATGTTTAACAGCTATATTGTGAATTACTGTGGTGTTATTCCGGCATCCAGCAAAGAGGCTTTGGCCATTCCTTTTCAGCAGACAGCCCGAACGGTCAAGTTCCATGGGGATGAGATTACAGACGAAGAAAGGGATGCGATCGATCGTATTCTGGATTATGATTCTATGGCACAAAATTACGATCCTCTGATCTCAGATCCTATAAAGGATAATTGGAAAGGGGATGCGACCAGCGAAGATTTGAAAAACTATTTTGTCGTCTGGGCAAAGATGTTCCTGAAATATCCGGTAACTTATGTAGAAGCTGCGGTGGGTCAAAGCTATGGCTATTATGCATTTACTCCGAGATTTCCTTATGGGGCAGGCAATTATAACAGCGGCATGACAATTTTTGACTGGATTGAAGTGGATGCCTTTAAAGAATACTATTCTTTCCATTATATTGAAGCGATGGCTTCAGGAAGAAAAATTCTGAACGATTGGGCAAATCTGTGGGATAAGATACCGATCCTTAATCTGACAAATACGATTCCACTCTATACATGGGGCATTTTATTGATGGGATTTTTCCTTCTTCGAAAGGGAAAAATAGCGGAACTGATACCAGTGGCGGCTTTGCTGATCATGATCTGTACGTGTATTGCCTCACCAGTTAATGGATGTTTCAGATATTATGCACCGGTGGCAGCTTCAGTGCCAGCACTGCTTCTTCTGTTTGGACGCAGTGACAGAAAGATGTAAGAATTGTTCGGTAAGATAAACTTGTTTGGCTAAAAAATTTCATGTATAATCGGGGTTAGAATACCCTCGGTCGGAAAGGAAGGTAGTTTAAAATTGAAGATTCTTTCATTTGGCGTACCCTGTTATAATTCAGAAGCTTATATGAGAAAATGCATTGATTCTCTTCTTGTCGGAGGAGAAGATGTGGAGATTATTATTGTTGATGATGGTTCCAAAGATGGTACAGCGGAAATTGCAGATGCGTATGCAGCAGAATACCCATCCATTATAAAAGCAGTGCATCAGGAAAACGGCGGTCATGGAGAGGCTGTCAATACAGGGCTTCGAAACGCTTCAGGGATGTATTATAAAGT
>JAXJRF010000231.1:0-1638 GCA_036310765.1 Frisingicoccus sp. | reverse complement strand
GTACAGATTTTTAAGATTGGATAATACCGCTTTTTTAAATTCTGCTTTTTTAAATCCGCCAACCTCCGGATTCTGAGCCATAACTTCCTTTTTTACTTTCAACAGCTTTACCTCCATATTATCGGTTGAATTTAGGCTTTTTTTACACCCAATGTCACTGTTTCACCATTAATGTTCCACTCTTTGATATAACCATCTGTACTGCCGAACACAACATCTTCTGCCAGTACATCTGCTTTTACACCATCGACATTTTTCTTTGTAATATCTTCAAGCTTTTCATTGCCTTCCATATAGATCATAATATGGTCTGTCACTTCAAAATCTGCCTCTTTACGCATTGTCTGGATCTTGGAAATGATTTCTCGCACAAATCCTTCTTCGATCAATTCATCGGTCAGATGTGTATCCAGAACAACGGTCACATTCTTATCTGTAACAGATACATAACCTTCTGTCTGAGCTGCATCGATCAGTAAATCTTCCTCTGTCAGAACAACTTCGGAACCATTGACATCAAATGTAATATGACCTTCTGCTTTAAGCTGTGCCATAGCCGCATTGCCATCCACACTGCCTAAATACTGTTTAATGCCGCCAAGGAGTTTACCGTATTTCGGTCCAACCGTACGCAGCTGTGGTTTAAATGTGTAAGATGTGAATGCACTGACATCCTTTGCGAATTCCATCTCTTTAACATTCAATTCTTCTTCAACGATTTCCTGATAGAATTCTGGAAGTTCAATCTCTGCCTTCACATACATCTTGCCGATTGGCTGACGGTTTTTAATGTTTGCCGTATTTCTGCAGGCACGTCCTGCAACAACGATCTGAAGTACAAGATCCATATTATCTTCCAGTTCTTTATCGATAAAGGCTTCATTTGCCACAGGGAAATCGCAAAGATGGATACTTTCCGGTGCTTCACTGTCAAGGCTGCGAACCAGATTCTGATAAATATCTTCTGTCATAAATGGAATCATCGGTGCTGCTGTTTTTGCCACAGTTACAAGTGCAGTGTACAGTGTCATGTAAGCATTGATCTTATCCTGAGGCATACCCTTTGCCCAGAAACGTTCACGACTTCGGCGAACATACCAGTTACTCATATCATCAACAAATTCCTGGAGAGCACGACCTGCTTCCGGAATACGGTAATTGCCAAGATCATAATCCACTGTTTTAACCAATGTATTTAATTTGGATAATAACCATTTATCCATAACGGATAATTTGTCATATTCCAATGTATATTTTGTTGCATCAAATTCATCAATATTTGCATAAAGCACGAAGAATGCATAGGTATTCCACAATGTGCCCATGAATTTACGCTGTCCTTCCATAACGGCTTTGCCATGGAAACGATTTGGCAGCCATGGAGCAGAGTTTACATAGAAATACCAGCGGATTGCATCTGCACCATAGGTTTCAAGTGCGTCAAATGGGTCTACCGCATTTCCTTTAGACTTACTCATCTTCTGTCCATTTTCATCCTGAACATGACCAAGTACGATAACATTTTTATATGGTGCCTGGTTGAAGAGCAATGTGGAAATAGCTAACAGGGAGTAGAACCATCCACGTGTCTGGTCAACAGCTTCCGAAATGAAATCTGCCGGGAACTGAGCTTTGAAT
>JAXJRF010000230.1:0-5748 GCA_036310765.1 Frisingicoccus sp. | reverse complement strand
TGGATTATCCATGGGAGGCACTTCCTAAGATCGGCGATTTTATTGTAAAGCTTGGACAGACATTATCTTTGGAGGAGTACGATCAGGTTGGAGAAAATGTCTGGATCGCCAAAAGTGCAAAGGTATTTCCGTCAGCGTATATTAACGGACCGGCAATTATCGGAAAAGATGCGGAAGTACGCCATTGTGCATTTATCCGCGGCAATGCCATCGTCGGGGAGGGTGCTGTTGTTGGAAATTCAACCGAATTAAAAAATGTTGTCCTGTTCAACAAGGTTCAGGTGCCTCATTATAATTATGTCGGTGATTCAATTTTGGGATATAAAGCCCATATGGGTGCCGGTTCCATCACTTCCAATGTCAAAGCGGATAAACAGCTTGTAAAGGTTCATGTCGGTGGTGAGAATATTGAGACCGGACTTAAAAAATTCGGTGCCATGCTGGGAGATAATGTGGAAGTTGGCTGTAATGCGGTTCTTAATCCAGGTACAGTGATCGGAAGAGAATCCAATGTTTATCCAACATCCATGGTTCGTGGCTTTGTTCCGGAACGCAGTATTTTCAAAAATACAGGTGTTGTTATAAGCAAAAAAGATTGATGGACAAAAATACGTCAAAGCACTGGACGAAAACAGCGTTTTGTGAGAAAATAAATAGTGTCTGAAGATAAAAATAAATAGTTAAGTATATTTGAAAGGAGCTCTACAATGATTTATTCACATGAAGTAGAAATGATGTGCCCGGTTGCTCAGGGTGTTGCCCATGGTGCAGCTCCAATCCCAGAAGAAGCAAAATGGGTAAAGGCAAAGGAGATTAAAGATATTTCCGGTTTAACACATGGTATTGGCTGGTGTGCACCTCAGCAGGGAACCTGTAAGTTAACACTCAATGTTAAAGACGGTATTATTCAGGAAGCATGGGTGGAAACCATTGGATGTTCCGGTATGACCCACCCGGCAGCTATGGCTTCTGAAATCCTTCCGGGAAGAACACTTCTCGAAGCATTGAATACTGACCTTGTGTGCGATGCGATCAATACAGCGATGAGAGAATTATTTTTACAGATTGTTTACGGACGTACTCAGTCCGCATTCTCCGAAGATGGTCTTCCAATTGGTGCAGGTCTTGAGGACCTTGGAAAAGGGCTTCGTTCACAGGTTGGTACAATGTACGGAACACTCAAAAAAGGCCCACGTTATCTTGAGATGGCAGAAGGCTATGTCACAGGCATTGCCCTGGATGAAGAGGACCAGATCATTGGTTACCAGTACATAAGCTTTGGTAAGATGATGGATTTCATCAAAGCAGGGGACGATGCAAATACAGCATTGGAAAAGGCAAAGGGTCAGTATGGCCGCGTGGATGATGCAGTTAAGATCATCGACCCTAGACATGAATAATTCGAGGAGGAAGAGAAATGGCTTTATTTGAATCATATGAAAGAAGAATTGATAAAATCAACTCTGTTTTGAACAGCTATGGCATCGCTTCCATCGAAGAAGCTGAAAAGATTACAAAAGATGCCGGATTAGATGTTTATGAACAGGTTAAGAAGATCCAGCCGATCTGTTTTGAAAATGCTTGCTGGGCTTATACAGTTGGTGCAGCAATTGCAATCAAAAAAGACTGCAGACGTGCTGCAGATGCAGCAGCAGCCATCGGTGAAGGCCTTCAGGCTTTCTGTATTCCAGGTTCCGTTGCAGACCAGCGTAAAGTAGGTCTTGGTCATGGTAATCTTGGAAAGATGCTTTTGGAAGAAGAGACAGAGTGTTTCTGTTTCCTTGCAGGACATGAGTCTTTCGCAGCAGCAGAAGGTGCCATCGGTATCGCAGAAAAGGCGAATAAAGTACGTCAGAAACCATTACGAGTTATCTTGAATGGTCTTGGAAAAGATGCAGCTCAGATTATTTCCCGTATTAATGGTTTTACATACGTTGAAACAGAAATGGATTATTATACAGGCGAAGTAAAAGAAGTATTCCGTAAAGCATACTCCACAGGACTTCGTTCCAAAGTAAACTGCTATGGTGCCAATGACGTTACAGAAGGTGTAGCAATCATGCATAAAGAAGGCGTAGACGTTTCCATTACCGGTAACTCTACAAATCCAACACGTTTCCAGCATCCAGTAGCAGGTACATATAAAAAAGAATGTATCGAATTAGGAAAGAAATATTTCTCCGTTGCATCCGGCGGTGGTACAGGTCGTACACTTCATCCGGACAACATGGCAGCAGGTCCAGCTTCCTACGGTATGACAGATACAATGGGACGTATGCATTCAGATGCTCAGTTCGCAGGTTCATCTTCTGTTCCGGCTCATGTTGAAATGATGGGCTTGATCGGTATGGGTAACAACCCGATGGTTGGTGCGACAGTAGCCGTTGCTGTAAGTGTAGAAGAGGCAGCGAAGGCTGGTAAGTTCTAAGATTGTTAAAAACGTATTGACAGTATATATGTATACTTCTATAATAAAGTTATCAATTAATTTAGTACGATTCTTTATTAAAAAGAAATAAAATATACGCAAAGCAGTATTTTTTAAGAATTGTAACATATGTTATAATAATCGGGTGCAACTCCTGATTTCTCCGCTGCGGAGAGTTTAAATATGAGCAGAATAAACAATAGTTGCATGAAAGGGTTCTGGTTGTAACAGAGCCCTTTCTTTTTCATTCATTGGAGGTAAAATGTACAGTGCAGTAGAATTGAAAGAACTTACAATCAAACCAAAGATAAATGACATTTCATTGGAAGTGCTCAGAGAATTTTATGAAATTTTTTTGCATCCGTTTATTTATACATATACGATCGCACAGGAAGATAGAGTAAAAACAGTTGCGTTACGCTTTAACACATGGAATTTTTGTCATTTGTTGGGGGTCGAAACGATTGCAAAAAGAACAGTAAAGTATTCGGAGTTACATAATTATCGTGGAGAAGATGGATGGAATAATGTCAAAAATGGAACATTGGATATAAGACATCTGAAAAATTTGAATAAAAAGAAATTTTTAAGCGTGAAGGCGAAATATGTTTATTTCTATTTGATTCCATCTTTATTGGAAACACCATTGGCGGTAAATTACGATAAAAGCAAGGTGATGCCACCAACAAATATAGATTGTGAATTATTGTTTTATAGTACATATGACAATGCGGTAATTCATTTGGGATTAGAAAAGGAAGATGAGGAAGAGTTTTATTTTCCGCGTACATTTTTTGTTGAAAAGTTAAATAAACCTGAAGACAAAGATATTTATATTGACAATCAGGAGAAAATAGTGGTGTCGAAAGAAAACAGAATTATTATGTTATAATTTTGAACACGATATAGATAAATTTAAGCAAAAGAGAGCTATGAGAATTATTGGAAATCCAAAGAGAAAAATGGAAAATTATTAAATGAAATTTCAGAACAATAGATATAGATTAGATACCACGTATTTTTCGGAATAGGTGGTATTTTTACACCCTGTTCTCTGCATATTCCATGCCAGCATCATCCTAAAGTCTTTGATATATTCATTAAAATGAGATATAATAAAGCATATGCGGACGTGGTAGGGGGAGAACCTGCATGACGTCAAAACAGGATTTTGTACAAGGATAGAGATAAGGTGGGTTTATGGATATTCGATTGTCAGTGACTCAGAATCAGGTTCTGTCACAGAAGATGATTCAGTCGATGGAAATACTGCAGATGAGCTGCCAGGAATTAAATGAATATATTAAGGAAGTAGCATTGGAGAATCCGGTCGTAGACATTGAAGAAGGGTATGAAGTGCCGGACAAGGCTGCCGATCTGATGAAAAAGATGGAATGGTTGGATTCGATTGATGAAAGAAACCGGATCTATTATCGACAGGAATACGGAGAAGTTTCTGAAGATAAACGGTTGATGGATTACAGTGAGAATGTGGGGGAAGAGTTATCGGAATACCTTCTCCACCAGCTTTTGACGGTAGAACTGACGGACCAGCAGTATGATGTTATCCGCTATATGGTTTATTGTCTGGATTCCAAAGGTTATCTGGAAGATGATCTGAAGGATATTGCGGACCGATTCCATATGGATGTGGATTTTGTGGAAAAGCAGTTGGAGATTCTTCAGGGATTGGATCCGGCGGGGGTTTGTGCCAGAAATCTAAGAGAATGCCTTTTGATCCAATTGGACCGGGAAAAGGAAAGGGATGAGGTTGCACAAAAGATCGTGTCGGATTATCTGGAATTATTGGGAAAGAATCAGCTGCATGTCATCAGCAAAAAGCTGAAACTTCCGATGGAAACGGTCATAGAGGCCTGTGAGCATATCAAAGAGCTGAATCCAAAACCAGGCAGTGGTTTTGATGCCAGAGGCCATCTCAAATATATTACGCCGGATGTTACGGTTGTCAAGCTGGCCAATTATTACGAAATTCTTTTGAATGAGTATACATATCCGAAGATTGGGATTAATCATTTTTATAAGCAAGTGCTTTCAGATGAAACATCCAAAGAGACTCAGACTTATATTATAGACAAGATTCGTCAGGCAGAATGGATTCAGAACTGCATTGGACAGAGAAATACAACTTTGATGCGGGTTTCAAAATCTATTGTAGACTATCAGGATGCTTTTTTCAGACTGGGGACAGGACACCTGAAACCTTTAAGACTTCAGGATGTGGCAGAGATGCTGGATATTCATGAATCAACAGTCAGTCGTGCCATTCGTGATAAATATCTTCAATGTGCCTGGGGAATTTTCCCGATGAATTACTTCTTTTCCAAGAGTATTCCGGCAAAGAGCAATGGCGGGAAGATTACAACGGAACAGGTTAAAAAACTGATGATGGACATCATTGAAGAGGAAGATAAGAAAAAGCCATTGAGTGATCGTGCCATTACCGAGCGTCTGGTGGAACGTGGCGTCAAGATCAGTCGAAGAACGGTGGCAAAATACCGGGAAGAGCTGGGAATTAAAGATGCCAGCGGAAGAAAACATTTTTAATGCAGCATAAAGGAGTAGAACATTTGACGATGACAGATAGATTATTTGAAAAAGATCCCTATATCCGGGAATTTGGTGCGGAAGTTCGTGCATGCGAAGAAAAAAATGGAAAGTATCTCATTTTGCTTGACCGGACAGCATTTTTTCCGGAAGGGGGCGGACAGCCGGGAGACAGAGGTCGCATTGGTGATGCTGTGATTTTGGATACCCATGAAAAAGGCGATGAGGTGTGGCATTATGCAGACCGGCCTTTAACGGTTGGGAATCAGGTACAATGTGAGTTGGACTGGGAATTTCGTTTTTCCAATATGCAGAATCATGCGGGTGAGCATATTGTTTCAGGGCTGATCCACAGACAATATGGATATGACAATGTAGGATTTCATATGGGAAGTGAGGCCGTCACTCTGGATATTAACGGTGAGTTAACTGTGGAACAGGTGAAAGCGATTGAAGTGGAAGCCAATCGGGCAATTGAGGAAAATATTCCGATCCGAATTACGATTCCGGAAAAGTCTGTTTTAGCAGCGATGGAATATCGCAGCAAAAAAGAGTTGGAAGGTGATGTCCGTATCGTTGAGGTGCCGGGATATGACCGATGTGCCTGCTGCGGCACCCACCCCCTTCGAACCGGGGAGATTCGAATGATTAAGATTCTTGCGGTTCAAAATTATAAAGGCGGCGTGCGTATTTCCATGCTGGCAGGTAACCGGGCCATGGAAGATTACAGAAATAAGCATGAGAGTGTTGTGGAG
>JAXJRF010000229.1:0-17068 GCA_036310765.1 Frisingicoccus sp. | reverse complement strand
GCTATACGAAATCAGTCTCAAAGAATGCGAAAATACTTACTATATACAGACACTTGTTGATTTAGATTTAACTGCTTTTGAATCTATAAGGAATGTAGGTATTACAGCCGGGGCGTCAACCCCAAATAATATTATCAAGGAGGTTCATACTGCTATGTCAGAGATGAGTTTTGAACAATTATTGGAAGCGTCTTTAAAGACAATTAGAAATGGGGAGGTCGTTGAGGGTACTGTTATCGACGTTAAAGAAGATGAAATCATCCTTAATATAGGTTATAAAGCAGACGGAATCATTACACGCAGCGAATATTCAAACACTGCAAACCTTGACCTCAGAACAGTCGTTAATGTAGGCGACACTATGCAGGCAAAAGTTCTTAAAGTGAACGATGGCGAAGGCCAGGTTTTATTAACTTATAAGAGACTTCTTGCAGAAAAAGGAAACAAGAGACTTGAAGATGCATACAACAACAAAGAAGTACTTACAGCAAAAGTTGTTAACGTACTTGATGGCGGTTTAAGCGTTGTTGTTGAAGAAGCAAGAGTATTTATTCCTGCAAGCCTTGTATCCGATACTTATGAAAAGAATCTTGGAAAATATGAAGGACAGGAAATCAGTTTTGTGATTACAGAATTCAATCCAAGAAAACGCCGTATCATCGGTGATAGAAAACAGCTTCTTGTTGCTGAAAAAGCTCAGAAACAGAAAGAATTATTTGAACGCATCAACGTTGGTGATGTTGTTGAAGGTAAAGTTAAAAACGTTACAGACTTCGGTGCATTCATCGATCTTGGCGGTGCTGACGGGCTTCTCCACATTTCGGAAATGTCCTGGGGACGCGTTGAAAATCCTAAGAAATTATTAAAAGTTGGCGATGACATTACTGTATTGATCAAAGATATCCAGGGTGAAAAGATCGCTCTTAGCTTAAAATTTGCTGATCAGAATCCATGGTTAACAGCTTCTGAAAAATATGCTGTAGGTAATGTTGTTGAAGGTAAAGTTGCAAGAATGACAGATTTCGGTGCATTCGTTGAACTTGAACCAGGCGTAGATGCTTTACTTCATGTTTCCCAGATCTCCAGAGAACATGTTGAAAAACCAGCAGACGTATTAAAAGTTGGTGAGATCATCACAGCGAAAGTTGTTGACTTCAATGAAGAAGAAAGAAAGATCAGCCTTAGCATCAAAGCTATGGAAGTGCCAGCTAAAGAAGAAACCGTAGAAGAATAATTAGCGGACATATAGATGCAGGAATATACATATGTATGTTCCTGCATTTTCTATATAATCACATAAGTACACCGAGAGATTCTTTTGACTGGAAAGGTGATATGTTTTATGGATACCTTTAAATTGTTAAAATTAAAAAATTATTTTTTTCATCTTATAATTGGTACACTGGCAATATTACTGGGGGCTGGTATTCTCCAGTCGATTCTGACGGAAATGCTGAAAGAATATGATTCGGGATCAAAAGTCGCTTATATTGGCGGCCTGATTGCATGTGGATGCATCATTCTTTATGGCATTTATGAGATATGTCAGGCTTTTAATTATGAAAAACGTATTTTAAAATCCTTGAAACCGGAAGAACGGGAAGAATTTCTTACAGAATTATCTGAAGATGTGGAATTTGCCATACCTGGACAGGTCGTAATGACAGAAAACTATTTTCTTGTTTGCGTGCAGAATTCAAATTTTGTTCGAGTATTTTCAAAAGACCGCCTTGTTGGATGTTTCCAGCCGGAAACCCATCATGAAGCGGAAGCGACAGAAGGACAGATTATTTTATATGATATGGAATTTAAGCCGGTGACGGTCAGTATTCATGGCAAGGGAAGCGACCGGGATGCAAATGCACTTTATGAAAAAATCTGCGAAACCGCACCATGGATCTGTCATGAAGATTATGATGGCTTTCTTGCAAAGATTCGAAAAAGCGGTTATCGCAGAAAATTGGTTAAACAGCTCAAAGATGCGAAAATGCGTTATGAAACCGGTTATGACAGTGAGAAAGAGGCAGATGATGAACTGAAAGCCATGTCTGTGGACGTGGAGAAACAGTTAAATTCTGAATCTTTTAGGAAACATTTTTTATCCAGAAAATCCAAATAAGCGAAAGATCATCTGGATGTAGTCTGTCTGTTTTTCTTTTTGATACATAAAATCGTCATCCGGCAGGAACCAGGTATAGCAATTTTCCTGGGTTGCTTTTGACCAGTGTTCCTTATTGATGTATTTGGCCATGGATTTATGGACAGCATAATCTTCCCTGGTAAGATAGATATAATTTTTATAATCAGTATAATAATAACGCAGACCCTGAGTATAGAGCGGGATTGTGAGACATATTTTATCCCGATCAATATGCATTTGGATATCATTTGCCCGATAATCTATAGAAACAGGGAGCGGGACATCCGGATTTATATGAAACAGCATATGGTTTTCCTGAAGCAGCGGCATATCATGAATGGTATAGCCGCCTTTAAATACATACAGATAACCATAGGCGGACAAAAGTGAATTGAGAGCCTCCAGATCGTTTCGATTATGAAGGAACAGAAGATTTTCTTCTTCTGTGGACTGTGTTTTGATATAAGTGTGGTAGGCTTTGATCAATTGACGTCCTTCCGGTGTTTTTTGCGGGTGATATCCAAGCCAGCTGCTCAATGTTTTCAGTTTCATGTTCTTTATTGGAAATAAAGATTTTAATGGCTGAAACTGCCGATATAAATCCAAAGTATGAAATTTGAAAGAATCGAATGGGCAGGTGACATTGCACTGTTGATACCGCGTTTTAAGAAATGGAATATCAAAGGTACATCCGTTATAAGTTAATAAGGTTATCGTTTCTTCAGCAGAAAATCGAGCGTCCAGCCAGTCGGAAAAAGCATTTAATACGTCCTGTTCGCCGGAAAGCTCCAGAGAATCGGCAAGCCATTGAACCGTATGAAGCTGGTCATTTTCATAATATCCGCAGCCGATCATAAAAACGGTGGATATATCTGGAGATAATCCAGTTGTTTCAATATCAAGTAAAACCACAGGGGTGTTAAAAGTTTTCAGGATAAGATGTTCGGTATTTTCAAATGAACGGTAGTCAAGCTGCTGCATGTTAACTCTCCTTTTCGTCGATGGTACTGAATGTATTATAGAACGTAAAAAAGGGTTTCGTAAATTGATTTTTAAAATAAAATCGTGTATAGTAAAATAAAAACTCAGAAAGGGTAAATCCAGATGATTCATTTTATTTGCGGAGACCTGGAAGAAACAGGGGCAGATTATGTTGTTCTGAATAACCAGGGAATCGGCTATTTAATATATACACCAACTTCTGTTTTGGATGAACTTCCAGCTATCGGGAAGCTGGTCAAAATGTATACATATATGTATGTGAGGGAAGATCAGCTGGCGTTATATGGCTTTTTATCCAGGGATGACCTTCAGATATTTAAACTGCTGATTGGTGTCAGCGGTATCGGACCAAAGGGGGCGCTTGGAATTTTATCAACGATCTCGCCAAACCAGTTTCGCTTTGCAGTGATGGCCGGAGATTCTAAAACGATTTCAAAGGCACCAGGTATTGGCCCTAAAACAGCACAAAAACTTATTATTGAGTTAAAAGACAAGCTGAAACTGGAAGATATGTTTGAGGATGCAACGGAATCCTCGCAGGAAACAGCAGGTATAAATCCTAGTGCGGAAAAAGAAACTATGATGGCATTGGTAGCTCTGGGATATTCGGAAAGTGAAGCTTTCAAAGCATTGAAAAGTATTTCGATCACGCCGGATATGGATAGTGAAAAAATTTTAAAACTGGCATTGAAACAGATGCTGATTATTTAAGGACAGCAGTAAATGAATAAACGAATAATAACGACAGAATTTATAGAAGAAGATATAAAAACTGAAAATCGTCTCAGACCGGAACGTCTGACGGACTATATTGGGCAGTCGAAGATTAAAAAAGTTCTCGATATCTATATACAGGCAGCTAAACAGAGGGACGAAGCACTGGATCATGTTCTTTTTTATGGCCCTCCCGGACTTGGAAAAACAACTTTGGCAGGGATTATCGCCAATGAAATGGGAGTGCATCTGAAAGTCACTTCCGGACCGGCCATTGAACGTCCAGGTGAGATTGCAGCTATTTTAAATGGATTATCTCAGGGGGATATCCTTTTTATTGATGAGATTCATCGTCTGAACCGACAGGTCGAGGAAGTGCTTTATCCGGCGATGGAAGATTACGCCATTGATATTATGATCGGGAAAGGAGCAACAGCCCGTTCCATCCGGTTGGATCTGCCTCAGTTTACACTGATCGGTGCGACAACCCGGGCCGGTATGCTTTCAGCTCCTTTAAGGGATCGTTTTGGGGTGATCCAGCGACTGGAATTTTATTCTCCAGAAGAATTATCCCGAATCATTCTTCGTTCAGCTTCCGTATTAAATATGGAGATGGATGTCAATGGTGCAATGGAGCTGGCACGTCGTTCAAGAGGTACGCCCCGTCTGGCCAACCGACTTTTGAAACGTGTCCGCGATTATGCACAGGTCAAATACGATGGCAAAGTCACCGAAAAAGTAGCCAGAGAAGTATTAGATATACTTGAAGTTGATCGCTACGGCCTGGATTCGGTGGATCGCAATATTTTATGGACAATGATCGAAAAATTTGGAGGCGGACCGGTCGGTCTTGAAACTCTGGCGGCTTCCATTGGTGAGGATTCGGGTACGATCGAAGATGTTTACGAGCCTTATCTGCTCCAGAATGGATTTTTACAGAGGACGCCGCGAGGACGTATCGTAACTACCATGGCGTATCACCACCTGGGACTTCCTGTAGATGAAAAGTCATAATCACAGATAGATTTCACTTGTTTTTGTTAACAGGAATGTTTATAATAAAAATAATGGTTATAGACTGGAGGGAGAATGATGGCTGCAAAAAAAGATATACAGGTTTTGATCGGCGGCAAGGTTTACACTCTGAGTGGTTATGAAAGTGAAGAGTATTTACAGAAAATAGCTTTATACATAAATAATAAGATGGAAGAGATGGATCAGATTCCAAATTATCGCCGTTTGAGCGTGGATATGCAGAAAACATTGCTTGAGCTCAATATTGCAGATGATTATCATAAGGCTAAAAGACAGGTGGAACTGTTGGAGTCGGATATTGAGGAAAAAGATAAGACAGAGTATGATCTGAAACATGAATTGATCAGTGCTCAGATTCGTTTGGAAGAATCCGAAAAAGAAATTGAGCGTTTGAAGGATGAGATTAATGATCTTCAGAAACAGATCGTTAAATTGGAAACTCGGGCTTACAATAAGTAGGCATTATTAAGAGACGGGAAATATTAAATTTCCCGTCTTTCTGGCTTTATAGAAAACAGGAGTAATTGAAATGGG
This sequence comes from Frisingicoccus sp., assembly GCA_036310765.1. Lineage (GTDB taxonomy): Bacteria > Bacillota > Clostridia > Lachnospirales > Lachnospiraceae > Frisingicoccus. The sequence continues at coordinate 11,643 of JAXJRF010000229.1, read as the reverse complement.
TTCAAATCTTAGAAAGAATATTGAAATACTTGCACCGGCCGGTTCTATGGAAAGTATGAAAGCGGCTTTTATGGCCGGAGCGGATGCTGTGTACATGGGTGGAAGCCGGTTTGGAGCCCGGGCATTTGCCAATAATCCGGAAGAAGAAGACTTAAAACGTGCCATTGACTATGCACATCTTCATGATAAAAAGCTTTATTTGACGATGAATACGTTGTTTAAAGATAAAGAATTGGAAGACGAGGCCTATGATTTCTTAAAACCATACTATGAAGAAGGGCTGGATGGTATTATCATTCAGGATCTTGGACTTCTTTCTATGCTGAAAGATTCTTTTCCAAAATTACCGCTACATGCCAGTACTCAGATGACCATTACCGGTGTTGAGACGGCAAAATGGTTGGAAAATCAGGGATTGGAACGGATTGTTTTATCCAGAGAACTTTCCTTGGATGAAATAAAGAAGATTCGAAACAACACAAAAATGGAACTGGAGGTATTTGTTCAGGGGGCTTTATGTTATTGCTATTCGGGACAATGCCTGATGAGCAGCTTTATTGGTGGACGAAGCGGCAATCGGGGACGATGTGCCCAGCCTTGCAGACTGCCGTATCAGGTTGGTGATGACAAAAAGAGTGATTATTTGATCAGTCCGAAGGATATATGTACACTGGAGGACATACCGAATCTGGTAGATGGCGGTGTCAATTCCTTTAAAATTGAAGGGCGGATGAAAAAACCGGAATATGCTGCTTTGACAGCCTATTTATATCGCCATTACGTGGATCAGTATTTAACTTACGGACGGGAAAATTTCCATATTGATGTGAAGGATATGGAGAGATTGATGGATCTATATAATCGCGGCGGCTTTTCCGGCGGATATTTGCATCAGCATAATGGCGGAGACATGATTTTCAGAGAACGTCCGAATCATATGGGTGTTCCGGCTGGTAAAATCAGCAAAAAAGGTGATATACGTGCAATGACCGGGTTAAATGCAGGTGATGTGCTTGAAATTCGGGGTAAGGATGGAAAAGCCCAGGTTCAGTGGACTTTATCCCAGCCGATTTTAAAGGATGGTATGTTCAAACTTCAGGCTGGAAACAGGGACAAAAAGAACGTAAAATATCCGGCAGGAACAACTGTATTTCGTGTTCGAAATCAGGTTTTGATCGATGAGCTCCATAATGCGTATGTGAATAAGGATTTGAAAGAAAAGATTTATGGCACATTAAGAATTGTGAAAGATTCGCCTGTTATACTGATGTTAACATGGAAAGACATTCAGATTTCGGTTCAAGGAGTTTGTGCACAAAAGGCGAATAATCAGCCTATGTCAGAGGAACAGCTCAAAAAACCTGTTTTAAAAACAGGAAATACACCGTTTGTTTTTGAAACACTGGAAGTGGAGACGGATGGCTGCTGTTATGTTCCGAACAGTCAGTTAAATGATCTGCGCCGAAGAGCACTAGAGATGTTGGAAGAGGAATATTTAAAGCGATATAAACGAAAAGATGCAGTAAATATTCCGTTACAGCCTTCTTTGACGGAAAAAGGTACAGTGGGTAATAAGACGATGCCGGAGGTGCATGTGCGTCTGGCTGGAATGGAGCTGTTAAAACGCGGCAGACTTTTGTCGGAGTTCCCATGGATAAAACGTGTGTATGTTGAGCTTCATGAGGCTATTCAGGATCAGTTTCAGACTGTTCGCCTTTTAAAGAAGGCAGGCAAAAATATTTATTTTTCCATGCCGGCTATTTTCAGAGAAAAAGATCGTGACAAATTGAAAAAATTTATGCGGGAGGCAGAGCATTATGCAGATGGATGGCTTGTACATCAGTTGGAGACAGCCTTATTTGTCCGATCCGAGTATCCGGAAACGAATATGACCTTTGATTCGGGAATATATGCTATGAATCGCAGAGCTAAACGATTGCTGGAAACTATGGGTAATGTGACACTGACGGCACCTGTCGAATTGAACTATTCGGAATTAAGGGCTTTAAATTGCTGTGATATGGAACTGATGATTTATGGTCATCAATTGTTAATGATTTCTGCCCAGTGCATAAAAAAGACTCATGAAGGTTGTACAAGACAACCGGACATGATACAATTAACAGACCGGCAGCATAAACATTTTTATGCCTACAATGAATGTGAGTTCTGTTACAACAAGATTTATAACGGATCGCCGACAATGCTGCTGGATAAGAAAAAGGAGCTTTTAACTTTAAATCCTTTAGCTTTTCGAATGGATTTCACCATGGAGAATAAAGAACAGATGTCAGAGTTGTTAAAAAGCTTTGATGAAATTTATATTCAGGACAGACCGGAGAGAAATGTGCTGAAGGAATTTACACGCGGTCATTTTACGCGGGGTATAGAATAAGGAGACGAGATAAGCTTTATGGTAAATGTCATTATTCATATATCAAAATATATATTGGCGATTTTAGCAGCTTCCTATGCGATGAAGTGTTTTACTGTGTTCAGCGGCAAACACGAATATGATAGGGGCAGTGTCTATCTCACTCAGAATATTTTGATGTTTTTGATACATTTTATTTGTTATCTGATCATTTATCTGATGACAAAAGATATTAAAATGCTTTATTTTTATGGGGCACAGTTTCTGCTTTTTCTGGTGACAATTATTGTGTACAGTACCGTTTATAAGAATGCCTCCAGATTGATCGTCAATAATATGTGTTACTTGTTAATGGTTGGTTTTGTTATATTGACAAGGCTGGATTTTGATATGGCGGTGCGTCAGTTTGCGATTGCTGTGGCTGCTGTTTGTGTCAGTCTGATTATTCCGGCATTTCTTCTGAAGGTACGCACGATTGATAAATGGGGTATCTTTTTGGGTGTTCTTGGATTTTTGCTCATTGCGTCCGTATTTGTTTTTGGACGAAGTATGTATGGAGCAACCAACTGGATTTCCATTGGCGGATTCAGTCTCCAGCCATCGGAACTTGCAAAAATCGTATTTGTATTTTTTGTTGCTGCCATGCTGGCAAGGGATACAAGTTTTAAACAGATTGTTATTACAACAGTGGCAGCAGCGGCCTATGTGCTTGTTCTTGTTATCGAAAAGGACTTGGGTGCAGCAGTTATTTTCTTTGTGACGTATCTGATCATGCTTTATGTTGCAACAAGACAGTTTCGCTATATGGCACTGGGACTGGCTGCAGGAAGCGGTGCAGCAGTTGTGGCATATAAATTGTTTGCTCATGTGCGTACGCGTGTGATCGCATGGAAAGATCCATGGGGAAATTATAACGATGCCGGATACCAGATTGCCCAGTCCCTTTTTGCGATTGGTACGGGCGGATGGTTTGGAATGGGGCTTTTTAAAGGTTCGCCGGACACCATTCCGGTAGTTGTAAGTGACTTTGTTTTTTCGGCAATTTCAGAAGAAATGGGAGCATTGTTTTCCATATGCCTCATTCTGGTCTATTTTAGCTGTTTTATTATGTTTATTAATATTTCACTGCAGCTTGTGAAACCTTTTTATAAACTTGTAGCTATTGGATTGAGTACAGCTTATGGTATTCAGCTGTTTTTGTGTATCGGCGGAGTCATTAAGCTTATTCCGCATACAGGAGTAACGATGCCGTTGATCAGTTACGGCGGCAGCAGTGTATTATCAACAATTATTATCTTTGCAGTCATCCAGGGCCTTTACCTGCTGCGACAAAGAGAGGTGCATATCCTTGAAAAAAGACGAGATGAACGAGACAACGAAGAAGAGTATTCGTAAAATAAATATTGATGATCTGCCAAAGTCCGATGATCAGACAGCGGATTTAAAGGGCGATACACAAGTATGGGATGATCTTCCTCTGGAGGATGAATTTGAATTTCATCCAGACTATGATGAAATGGGTTTTTTTGAGGACGACTTTGCGAAAGAGCCTGTGAGCAGAAAAAAAACTTCGAAAGCATCGGAGGAAACAACATCGGAAAAAACGTCCGGGAAACGACGGATTAAAAAAATACAATTAACACCGGAAGAAATTCAGGAGCGTAAAGAGGTTCAGAAGAAGAGACGAAGTCAGAATCCGGAGATTTTAGCGGTGACCTATACCTTTGTTGCACTGTTTGTTTTGATGATCGGATACTTTGTGTATTTTAATGCGTTTGTCAGCAAAGATGTCATCAACAGTGCCTACAATGTACGTATCAATTCTTTTGAGGAGACAGTTACACGCGGCAGCATTGTGTCAAATGACGGCACTGTTTTGGCAGAAACCCTGACGGACGAGAATGGCAATGAAACCCGTTATTACCCGATGGGACGGATTTTTGCCCATGCCATAGGAACATCGGAAATCAATCAGTCCGGCGTGGAATTATCCCAGAATTTTTATATGCTGCAATCCAATGGCAATCCGATTTGGAATTTAATCCGGGATATTCAGGGTGAAAAGAATCCAGGTGACCGGGTGGTGACTACTTTAGATGCTTCACTTCAGGAAGTGGCCTACAACGCACTTGGTTATAATGACGGAGCTGTCGTTGCGATTGAACCGTCCACAGGTAAAGTGCTGGCCATGGTTTCCAAACCGGACTATAATCCGAATACACTTGTATCCGATTACGAGAGTATCATTGCGGATGAAAACAATAACAGTTTGCTGAACAAAGCGACTTCCGGTCTTTTTGTTCCCGGATCCATTTTCAAAACCTTTACCTCACTGGCCTATATGCGTTCTGGTGCCAATACGGATAATTATAGTTACCTCTGTGAAGGCCGGATCAATCTTGGCGGTGATGATTACATTACATGTTTTAATCAGACTGTTCATGGGGAAGAAGATTTTATAGATTCCTTTGCCTACTCCTGTAATGCTTCCTTTGGAAATATCGGTCTGTCCCTCAAGAAAGATCAGTTGAAAGATACATGTGAAAGCTTATTCTTTAATAATAAACTTCCAACGGATATCATGCATAAGAAGAGTGTTTTTGATCTGTCTTCAGATGCTTCAAATTGGCAGATTGCTGCCACATCCATTGGTCAGGGACATACCCAGGTGACGCCGCTGCATATGGCGATGGTCGTTTCTGCCATTGCAAATGGAGGCAATCTGATGAAACCTTATATGGTAGATTCCATTGAAACAGCCGACGGTGGCCGACGTGTTGAAAAATATTTACCAGAATCCTATGGTCAGATTATGACGACCCAGGAGGCAAATGCATTGGGTGAATTAATGGAAGCCGTAACATCCTACGGTACAGCTTATTCTCTTTCCGATTACGGCTATTCCGTTGCAGGAAAGACCGGCACAGCTGAGGTGGCAGGCAAAGGCGATAATTCCTGGTTTGTCGGTTATGCACCTGCAGATCAGCCAAAGATTGCCATCTGCGTTCTTGTAGAAAATGACGAAGGTTATTATGAAAGTGCATTGCCTGTGGCGAATGCCATTTTCCAGAATTACATGAATCGATAAATAGGATTTAACTCAAACCAGACGTAAAATAAGGTTGTATTTGTGGTTAAATGGTTGTATACTTATATCAAGAGTGAAAGCACACCCGAAAGATGGAGGTACAGCCATGACAGAAGCAACAAGCTGTGGCGGTGTGGTTATATTTAGAGGCAAGATTCTTCTGCTTTACAAAAATTATCGAAATAAGTATGAAGGATGGGTTTTGCCAAAAGGAACTGTTGAGGAAGGCGAAGAATACAAAGAAACAGCCATCAGAGAAGTACGCGAAGAGACAGGCGTAAGCGCTTCAATTATAAAATATGTGGGAAAAAGTCAATATACTTTTAATACCGCACAGGATTTAATTGTCAAAGACGTACATTGGTATCTGATGATGTCCGACAGTTATCACAGCAGACCACAACGTGAAGAATATTTTGTGGACTCAGGATATTATAAATATCACGAGGCGTATCATTTGTTAAAATTTTCAAATGAAAAACAGATACTTGAAAAGGCTTATAACGAATATATTGAGCTGAAGAAAAGTAATCTGTGGGGAAGCAAAAAATATTTTTAAATGCAGATCAGGATTCCGAAAGGAATCCTGATTTTTGTACATATGGGAATGAATATAAAATAGCTGTATTTAGAGCACATGATAATTGGTCGACAGAATTCGCAAAATTCGTGTTGTATTTCGTGTTGCATTTTATTATATTTTATGGAAATTCTTTGCTAAATAACGAAAATGTTTTCAAAAAGAAAATGCCGACAAACCCAGTGTTTATCAGCATTTCTTGAATTTAAACGATTTTTATAAAAACGCACCCGACGGGAATTGAACCCACGCACATGGCTCCGGAGGCCATTGCTCTATCCACTGAGCTACGGGTGCAAGTAGTATTCTACTATAATTAAAGAATAATTGCAATGAATTTTTTAAAATTTTTCTCATGATCTGCCGCCACAAATCCGTTCTAGTTGACGGCAAAAATTTTTTTTGTTACAATAAATAAATCGAAAAGGAGGAATATTATGCAGACAAGTCGTAGTAAAACAATACTTATTGTTATTTTATCGCTTATTGTTATTGCATCATCAATCGCCGGTATCGTTTTATCTATGAAAGATAAATCTGAAAGCAATCAGAATAGAACGAATCAGACTCCAGAGAGTCTTGAGATCAGTGAGGCAGATATTGCAAATGATAAACTGTTAAAAGATAAATATCCAGAGATCAATGCCTTGATTTTAAAATATCGTGAAGGTTTGACAAATGGTGATGTGACTATATTGCAGGAAGTATACAATACAGAAGATGAGATCAGTAATGATGTTCTGACTTCCACATCTAAAATCATTGAAGGGTATTCCAATACGGCATGCTATACAAAACGCGGATTGGAAGATAATTCTTATTTTGTATTTATTTATGACCATTTGAAGATTACAGATATTGCAACAACGGTTCCGAATTTGACGATGGTTTATGTGAAAACGGCACCGGATGGACAGGTTTATATTTATCGTGGTGAGAAGAACACTTCAACAGGTGTTTATGAATATGATGCTGCAACACAGCAGTATATTTTAAACTTATACGAAGATGATGAAGTTAAGGATCTGATGGCAACGGTATATCAGGAAAAAAAGGAAGCATGTGCACGAGATGAGCAGCTCCGTAATTTTATTGATGGCCTTTCTTCTCCGTCATCGGATGTAACAAACGAGACAGTTTCAGATACGGATACATTAGATGAAAGTGAAACGCCAGAAACAGAAGAAATTTTTGTTGAAACAGAAACTGCAGAATAAGTAAATAACATGAAATATAAAGGTTTCTATTGGAAAAAGAATAGAAACCTTTTCTTCGATAATCAGAAATAATCAGAGAAAAAGGAATGTAAAAATGGAAAAAGTAAGATTAAATAAATATTTAAGCACTCAGGGCGTATGTTCTCGACGGGAGGCAGATCGTTATATTGATGAAGGAAAGGTGACTGTCAATGGTCATATAGCCATGATGGGCGAAAAGGTTGATGGTACTGAAGAGATATGTTTTGATGGCAAACCAGTCAGTTCCGCCGAAGAAAAGAAGGTTGTATTAGCTATGAATAAGCCGACAGGTGTTGTCTGCTCCAGTAAAGAAAAGGATAATATTATTGATTATTTAAAATATCCTCAAAGAGTTTATCCGGTAGGTCGTCTGGATAAAGATTCTACAGGCCTTATTTTGCTGACCAATGATGGTGAACTGATGAATGAGATATTAAAAGCTAGAAACTATCATGAGAAGGAATACGAAGTACGAGTTTCCAAACGCATTACAGCGGATTTTATACGCGGCATGAGTCAGGGTGTGTGGCTTGAGGAGCTTGGCGTAAAAACACGTCCATGTAAAGTGAAAAAAATAGATGCTTACACATTCCGTATTATTCTGACTCAGGGATTGAACCGTCAGATCCGCCGCATGTGTGCATATTTTGACTACCGCGTGGTTACATTAAAACGGATCCGTATTATGAATATTGAACTGGGTGAACTTAAAGAAGGTGAATGGCGTGAAGTCAAAGGTCGTGAACTGAAAGAATTAAGAGGGGGAGTTGCCCATGACTGATTTATTGAAAGAGATGCGGGAATTGATCGAACAGCTGAATCTGGCTTCCAAAGCCTATTATCAAGAAGCAAGGGAAATCATGAGCAACTACGAATATGATGCCCTTTATGACCGACTTGTGGCCCTTGAAAAAGAAACGGGAACTGTTCTTGCAGACAGCCCGACAATTCATGTAGGGTACGAGGTTTTGAGTGATCTGCCGAAGGAAAATCATGACTCACCGATGCTCTCCCTGGATAAAACAAAGGATGTTCAGGCGTTGGAGACATGGATCGGCACACATGAAGGTTTGCTTTCCTGGAAACTGGACGGCTTGACCATTGTTCTGACCTATAGGAATGGAGAATTGTATAAAGCTGTTACAAGAGGCAATGGTATTACCGGCGAAGTTATTACAAATAATGCCAAAGTATTTCGTAATCTTCCCCATCGTATTCCCTATGAATATGAATTAATATTGCGTGGGGAAGCGGTTATCAAATATTCGGATTTTGAAAAACTAAATGCCAGTATCGAAGATGTGGATGCCAAATATAAAAATCCAAGAAATCTTTGCAGCGGTTCGGTGCGCCAATTAAATAACGAAATTACCGCCAAACGGAATGTCTATTTTTATGCTTTTTCTCTGGTGAGTATTGACGGTGAGGCCTTTACAAATTCTCGAAGAGATCAGATGGAATGGTTAAAGAATATGGGATTTGAAACAGTTGAATATAAAATGGTCGATCAGTCCAATATTCGAGAAACCGTCGAATGGTTCTCTGAAAATGTAAAGAAAAATGATCTTCCATCGGATGGGCTTGTATTGACTCTTGATGATATTGCCTATAGCCGTTCCCTTGGGACAACGGCAAAATTTCCGAAAGATTCCATTGCATTTAAATGGGCGGATGAAACAGAAAAAACTCATCTGTTGGAGGTGGAATGGAGTGCTTCCCGAACAGGTCTTATCAATCCGGTTGCTGTTTTTGAGCCGGTTCAGTTGGAAGGTACAACCGTTTCCAGGGCAAGCATTCATAATGTCAGCATTGTAGAAAGTCTTCAGCTTGGTCTTGGAGATGAATTGATGGTTTATAAAGCCAATATGATCATCCCTCAGATCAGTGAAAATCTGACACGCAGCGGCACCTTAGAGATTCCATCCGTCTGTCCGGTCTGTCATCAGCCGACGAAAATTGTCAAAGAAAATGATGTGAAGGTGCTTACATGTCCGAATCCATCCTGTGAAGCTAAGCAGATTAAGAGCCTTGCACTTTTTGTATCCAGAGATGCGATGAATATTGAAGGATTGTCCGAAGCCACATTGGAAAAATTCGTACAAAAGGGATTTATTCATAGTCTGTCTGACATTTTCCATCTGGATCGGTACAGGGAAGAAATTGTCACGATGGAAGGTATGGGCGAAAAATCCTACAATAATCTGATGCAGGCCATTGAAAAGTCCAGAGATATTACAACAGCCCGTTTTGTGTACAGCCTTGGCATAGCGAATGTTGGTTTGTCCAATGCCAAGCTCATCTGCAGATATTTTCAGGATGATGTGAAAAAACTGATGATGGCATCAGCGGATGACATGACAACGATTGAAGGTATTGGTCCGATCATTGCAAAAAGTGTGGAAGACTACTTTAAGGATCCTGAGAAACATCAGGAAGTTGAGACACTTTTAAAAGAAGTTCGAATTGAAAAAGAGATACTGGATGAAGATCAGATGATCTTTTCCGGTAAAACCTTTGTCATTACAGGAAGTGTGCATCATTTTGCCAATCGAAATGAAGTGAAGGCTTTGATCGAATCAAAGGGAGGAAAAGTTGCTGGTTCGGTATCCTCCAAAACCCATTATTTGATCAATAACGATGCAGAATCTGCATCATCCAAAAATAAAAAGGCGAAAGAACTGGGCGTTCCGATCATTACGGAAGAAGAGTTTTTGGAACTTTTGCAATAGTTTGAAAAAATATTTTAAATATACGGCTGTCAAATGGTATCTTATTGATAAATCCTATTGACAGCCGAAGGATTCAATGGTATTCTATGAGTACAAATCCTAGTAAAACACTCGGATATAAAGTTGGAGGTGAGAGTATGAAACTTTCAACAAAAGGCCGATACGGTTTAAGAGCTGCAGTGGATTTAGCCATGTTTGCAAAGGATGAACCGATTTCCATCAGCACGATTGCTGCCAGACAGGACTTGTCCGAAGGTTATCTGGAACAGCTCTTTGCCAAGCTTAAGAAAGCGGGAATCGTTCATAGTATTCGTGGAACGAATGGTGGTTATCAGTTAGCCCGACCGGCAGGCGAAATTTCTGTTGGTGATGTACTTAGGGCTTTGGAAGGCGATATGGTTATTGTGGATTGCCCGGATAGTGAAAACCAGTGTGCTAAATATGGTTCCTGTGTCACGAAATATGTGTGGAAACGTATTAATAATAGTATTAACGATACAATGGATGCGATGACATTAGAAGAAATCATTGTCAACAGTAGTCATTTGGACGATTCAAAAGGAAAAAAGGCCTATTGTTCAAAATAATATATAATGAATGGAGACGATAAGATGGATAAAAAAGTTATTTATCTGGATCATGCAGCGACAACAGCAACACGTCCTGAGGTTGTTGAAGCAATGTTACCTTATTTTACAGAGAATTGTGGAAATCCTTCCGCGGTCTATGACCTGGGAGCAAAGAATAAATCTGTTGTTACAGAAAGCCGCGAGACGATCGCAAAAGCACTTGGAACAGATGCACAGAATATTTATTTTACTGCAGGCGGTTCCGAATCCGATAACTGGGCACTTGTAGCGACAGCAGAAGCTTATAAAAACAAAGGCAATCATATTATTACATCAAAAATTGAACATCATGCCATTCTTCATACATGCGAATATCTTGAAAAAGAACGTGGTTATGAAGTAACCTATGTGGATGTTGATGAAAACGGTGTGATCAAGCTGGATGAATTAAAGAAAGCGATCCGTCCGACAACAATCCTGATCAGTGTGATGTTTGCAAATAATGAAATTGGTACAATCCAGCCGATTAAAGAGATTGGTGCGATTGCAAAGGAACATGGCATTCTTTTCCATACAGATGCTGTACAGGCATTTGGTCAGGTTCCAATCAACGTGGATGAGTTAAACATCGATATGCTCAGTGCCAGCGGTCACAAATTAAACGGACCAAAGGGTATCGGTTTCTTATATATCCGAAAAGGTGTGAAGATCCGCTCCTTTATCCATGGCGGTGCTCAGGAACGTAAGCGTCGTGCAGGAACAGAAAATGTACCGGGTATTGTCGGTTTTGGGAAAGCCGTTGAAATTGCTATGGCTACTATGGAAGAACGTACAAAGAAAGAAATCGAACTGAGAGATTATCTGATCGATCGCGTTCTGGCAGAAGTACCATATACACGTTTGAATGGTGACAGAGAATGTCGACTTCCAAACAATGTCAATTTCAGTTTCCAGTTTATCGAAGGTGAATCCCTTCTGATCATGCTGGATATGGCAGGTATTTGCGGGTCCAGTGGTTCTGCATGTACTTCCGGTTCATTAGACCCATCCCATGTGCTTTTGATC
>JAXJRF010000228.1:0-3971 GCA_036310765.1 Frisingicoccus sp. | reverse complement strand
GGCCTTGCAATGGGTATTGGTTTTTCCAGAAGTGGTTATTTGGCAGATGAAGGTGTTGTAGACATCATCATGGTTGCTGCAGCTCTGACAGCCGGTTCATGTTTTGTTATGTGGATGGGTGAACAGATTACGGAAAAAGGTGTGGGCAATGGTATTTCTATCATTCTTTTGTTTAATATCATTTCCACAATCCCAAATGATTTTGGTGTTTTATATGCCAAATTCATGAGCGGAAAGAGTCTTCCTATTGCAGCACTTGCAGCTGTGATCATTCTGGCAGTTATTTTGTTTATTGTTGTTTTTGTTATTTACTTACAGGATGGCGAACGCCGGATCCCTGTACAGTATTCAAAAAAAGTCGTTGGACGTAAAATGGTTGGCGGCAGTACTTCCAGTATTCCGATGAAAGTCAATACTGCAGGTGTTATGCCAATTATCTTTGCTTCATCGATCATGTCGATTCCGGGAATCATTGTTGCTTTCCTTGGAAAGACACCTTCAGGTATTCCGGGAGAAATTATTAATACTCTGAGCACTTCAAACTGGTGTAACCCAGAGAAACCAATTTACTCTATCGGTTTACTTATTTATATTGTATTAGTTATATTCTTTGCTTATTTCTATACATCCATCAGCTTCAATCCATTGGAGATTGCGGATAATATGAAAAAGCAGGGCGGCTTTGTTCCGGGAATTCGTCCTGGAAAACCGACTTCAGATTATTTAAACAAGATTTTGAATAATATGATCCTCATTGGCGCTATCGGTCTGATCATCGTAGCGATCATTCCAATCATCATTTCTGGTGTGTTTGGCGTCAGTGTATCTTTCGGTGGAACATCTTTGATCATTATCGTAGGTGTTGTACTTGAAACATTAAAACAGATTGAGTCCTTAATGCTCGTAAGACATTACAAAGGATTTTTGAATGACTAACAGGTCTGATTGGGGACACTGATGTGTCCCCTTAAAATAATATATACTATATTATAAGAATCATCAGAAGTTGTTGGACATATGATTGGAGGCAGTAATTATGAAAATAATTATGTTAGGTGCACCTGGTGCCGGTAAAGGTACACAGGCAAAAAAGATTGCCGATTTGTGCAATATTCCACATATATCAACTGGAGATATTTTCAGAGCTAATATCAAGGAAGGAACAGAACTTGGAAAGAAAGCAAAAGCATACATGGATGCTGGCGAGCTCGTTCCGGACGAATTAGTTTGTGATCTCGTTGTTGATCGAATTCAACAAGATGACTGTACCAAAGGGTATATTTTGGACGGCTTCCCTAGAACAATTCCTCAGGCAGAAGCATTGACAAATGCCCTTAATGCTATCGAACAAAAGATGGAATATGCGTTAAATTTCGATGTTCCAGATGAAAATATAATTCACAGGATGGCTGGCCGCAGATCATGCGTTGGATGTGGAGCTACTTATCATGTAGAATTCAATCCTCCAAAGGTTGAAGGTGTTTGCGATATATGCGGTGAAAAGCTTGTCCTCAGAGACGATGACAAACCGGAAACGGTAACAAATCGTCTGAACGTATATCATGAACAGACACAGCCATTGATCGACTACTATGAAAAACAGGGTATTGTATATACAATGGATGGTACACAGTCAATGGATAAGGTCTTTGAAGATATTCGTAAAATTTTAGGAGTATAAAAAATGGCGGTTACAATTAAGTCAGAACATGAAATTGAATTGATGCGTGAAGCCGGACGTCTTCTGGCAATCATGCACGAAGAGCTTCATAAAGAAATTAAACCAGGCATGTCCACTTGGGATATCAATCATATCGGCGAAACCATTATCCGGGATTTTGGATGTATTCCAAATTTCTTAAATTATAATGGCTATCCGGCATCCATATGCACATCGATCAATGATGAAGTTGTCCATGGAATTCCTTCCAAAAAGAGAATTCTTCAGGAGGGCGATATTATCAGTCTTGATTGCGGATTGATCTACAAGGGATATCATTCCGATGCAGCCAGAACCTGGGGTGTTGGTGAGATTTCCGAAGAAGCACAGAGACTTATTGATGTAACAAAACAAAGTTTCTTTGAAGGTATAAAATTTGCCAAAGAGGGAAATCATCTCTATGAGATTTCCAAGGCAATCCAGGATTATGCAGAAAGCTTTGGATACTCCATCGTCAGAGATTTGGTTGGTCATGGAATTGGAAGTCAGCTTCATGAAGATCCACAGATACCAAATTTCAAACCGGTTGGCAGAGGCTTAAAACTCCGGGCGGGTATGACACTTGCCATTGAGCCAATGATCAATCAGGGTGTGTACGATGTTGAGTGGCTGGATGATGACTGGACTGTTGTAACAGCCGATGGTGCTTTGTCCGCACATTATGAAAATACCGTTTTGATTACAAAAGATGGCTGTGAGATTTTGACTTTATTAAAATAACAGCAGGTGATATTAATGGCAAAGAAAAAAGATGTCAGCAGATTTCGACCAGGGCAGATGGCAGTGTCGTGTGCCGGTCATGATCGGGGTAAGCTTTATGTGATTCTTGATTTAGAAGGAGAATCCGTACTTCTTGCAGATGGTATTCGAAAAACCGTTGAGAAACCAAAGAAGAAAAACATTCGTCATGTATGCCGAATGAATTACATAGCCCCGATAATCGATGCCAGATTAAACGGGAATTGTGCAATAAGTAATGAAGATATTTTGAATGCCATTCAGCTTTATGAGCAGGATGCAAAATAATAGGAGGCTAATATGTCAAAAGCAGATGTTATTGAAGTAGAAGGAACTGTTGTTGAAAAGCTGCCAAACGCGATGTTTCAGGTGGAATTGGAAAATGGCCACAAAGTTTTAGCTCACATCAGCGGAAAGCTTCGTATGAATTTTATTCGTATTTTACCAGGTGATAAAGTAACCATCGAGTTATCTCCTTATGATTTGACAAAAGGAAGAATAATTTGGAGAGATAAGTAAAAAGCTCTTGACGACTTGTGTTTGAGAGTGCTATAATTGTTCGTGAACGTTTTGAAAGGAGAGATTTCTAATGAAGGTAAGATCATCAGTAAAGCCTATCTGCGAAAAATGCAAGATTATTAAAAGAAAAGGCAGTATTAGAGTAATCTGTGAAAATCCTAAACACAAACAGAGACAGGGCTAATCAAAATTTAGGCTTGTGTTTTGTGTTGTGAAACGAAGTTTTTGACCTCAGGAGTCAAAAAATGTTTATGCGGCTGCAGCGATGAAACACCAGGGTGTGTTGTTATCGCTATTAAAATAAATGAAAATTCTTAATTGCAGGGCCTGAGCCTGCATATTGTCATGCCTTTTAGTCAAGGAAGGCAGGACGTTTTGTAAATTATAAATATATTAATAATGAAAGAACCAGCGGAGGTGTAAATACATGGCTCGTATTAGTGGTGTAGATTTACCAAGAGAAAAGCGTGTTGAAATCGGCCTTACTTATGTTTATGGTATTGGTAGAGTAAGTTCAAATCGTATCCTTAAAGAAGCTAATGTTAATCCAGATACACGTGTTAGAGATTTAACAGACGAAGAAGTAGCTAGAATCAATGCTGTAGTTAGTGAAACACAGACAGTAGAAGGTGACTTGCGTCGTGAAATCGCTATGAATATTAAGAGATTACAGGAAATCGGATGTTATAGAGGTATCCGTCATAGAAAAGGACTTCCAGTTCGTGGACAGAAAACAAAAACAAATGCAAGAACTCGTAAAGGTCCTAAGAGAACAGTAGCAAATAAGAAGAAATAAGTAACCTAATAGGAGGTTTGGTTCAATGGCTAAGAAAGTTACAAAAAAAGTGACTAAAAGACGTGTTAAAAAGAACGTTGAGCGTGGACAGGCTCATATTCAGTCATCTTTTAATAATACAATTGTTACATTAACAGATTCCGAAGGAAATGCTCTTTCTTGGGCAAGTGCTGGTGGTCTTGGTTTTAGAGGTTCAAG
>JAXJRF010000227.1:0-2334 GCA_036310765.1 Frisingicoccus sp. | reverse complement strand
TGTCTTATCCGGATATTTTTTCCGAAGGGGTTCCACATACCCTTCCATCACTAATTTTTGTATATGTTCCCCTCTGATTTCCGTATCATCTTCAATATTTAAGCATTTTTTTACCAAGTCCAACCGGTGGGCAGCTTCAAAAGCTTTTTTATGAAGGGCGTGAAGTCCGCACACAACGATGATTTCATCCACATTGTCATAAATGACCGGCTCGTGCTGATTTGGAAACTTCACCGGCTTGTGTTTGGAGCCATCCGCTTCCACCAGAACCACATCCGCATGTTGACATACCTTACGATAAACATCCAAAGGCAAAGCTTTGATCCTCTCATGGTACTGAATCCCCGCCATGACATAATGCTTTTCCTCCAGCTCACGAATGATCGCATCGGCATCATCGGTCAGCAATGTATCCGCCTCAATCATCATATGGGTCGATGTGGTCACGAAGACTTTGAATCCCTTCTCAAAATAAGCCGCCGCATATTGTCTGATCAGCGATGTTTTTCCTCCAGCCCCTACAACGGCTATGATCATTTTTCTGTTCTTCCTCCCAAATACATAATGGCCTCCAATGCACCGCCGGCAATACATCTCGCTTTGTCCGAGATGGTAAAACAATTATCATATTCCTGCAGTCTTGGGTCCACATCGGCAATTTTAAATCCCTTTGTTACCGGATATCCATCCCGGATCAGCCCCCGCAAAATTCCGTCAATCTCCGTTTTTACAGGAATCCTCTCCTCTCCATTTTCAATAACTGCGATCACATCACCGCTTTTTACAACATCCGTAATATGCTTCACATTTTTTAAAATACCTTCCGCCGGACTATGGATCACCCGTTCTTTGGCAAATCCGCCGATCATTCCCGGAACACCCGTATTTTTGATGGCCATGCCCTGATAGATCACCCTTCCAAGGGAATGACCGCGCATTGTTTCAATGACTGCATCCACGTCCCTACCTGCCTCAAATCCCGGGCCTAGGGCAACCGTTATACCAGCCATGCCTTTGTGGGTACCAAGATTTTCCTTGGCAAGAATGGCATCCACCACCGCCATCGGTTTTAACTGTTCAATACAGTCTCCCTTTGGATCAACAAGCATCACAAGTTTTCCCGTATTCAGCAAATTCATCGCCTCGTCAATATTTCCAGAAAGTACACAGGTCACATCCTCGACAGTCTGACTACCCTGATAAACCGCTTCGGAAAAAGCCACGTTCCGTCGAATGGCCGAAGGATTCGGGATTTCAAGTATGAGCACCTTAAATCCGCACTTATATAATTTATAGATTGTTCCGGTGGCAATATCCCCGCCGCCCCGGACAATGATCAAATCTTTCATTCACATACACCTGCAATCCATTTATATTCAAATGTGAATCTCCACATCTACTGTTCATTATACAAATTTTTTCAAATAATACCAGATATCGTTAAAAATCCCACCTCAGAACATCTGAAGTGGGATCGGTTTATTTACCTTCTAATATATTCATGAACTCTTCCCCGGTAATGGTTTCATTCCGATAGAGGAATTGGGCAAGTTCATTGAGAATAGCCATATTATCCTGCAAAATCGCTTTTGCTTTTTCATACTGTTTCTTGACCAGTGCAACCACCTGACGGTCAATTTCTGTCTGAGTTTCTTCCGAACAAATGAGGGAACCATCTCCGCCCAAATACTGGTTGGAAACCGTCTCCAGCGCCACCATTCCAAAATCTTCACTCATACCATATCGGGTGATCATGGCACGTGCAAGCTTTGTCGCCTGTTCAATATCGTTGGAAGCACCTGTAGTGATCGAATGGAAAATCAATTCCTCTGCTGCACGCCCGCCTGTATAAGTGGCAATCTTATTTTCAATCTCTTCTTTATTCATCAGGTAGTGATTGCCTTCGTCCACCTGCATCGTATAACCCAGAGCACCGGAAGTACGCGGAACAATGGTAATCTTCTGAACCGGAGCCGAATTGGTCTGTTTTGCCGCTACCAGAGCATGTCCGATCTCATGATAAGCTACGATCATCTTTTCATTATCTGTAAGGATGGCATTCTTCTTCTGATAACCGGCGATAACAACCTCGATACTCTCCTCCAGGTCGGACTGATTAACAACCTGTCTTCCGGAACGAACCGCACGCA
The DNA here is from genome assembly GCA_036310765.1 of Frisingicoccus sp. Classification (GTDB taxonomy): domain Bacteria; phylum Bacillota; class Clostridia; order Lachnospirales; family Lachnospiraceae; genus Frisingicoccus. The sequence continues at coordinate 184 of JAXJRF010000227.1, read as the reverse complement.
GTGCCGCCTCATTGACGATGTTGGCAAGTTCAGCTCCCGATGCACCGGATGCCATTCTGGCAATTTTTGAAAAGTCCACATTATCGGAAAGTTTCACCTTTTTCGCGTGTACTTTCAGGATTTCTTCTCTTCCCTTCAGATCCGGTAACTCAACCGGTACCCGACGGTCAAAACGTCCTGGACG
>JAXJRF010000226.1:0-3862 GCA_036310765.1 Frisingicoccus sp. | reverse complement strand
TAGGATGCAAGGGAGTTGATCAGACCGATGTTCGGACCTTCAGGTGTTTCGATCGGACACATTCTTCCGTAGTGGGAATAGTGTACGTCTCGAACCTCGAAACCGGCTCTGTCTCGGGAAAGACCACCAGGTCCCAATGCGGAAAGACGACGTTTGTGTGTCAGCTCGGATAACGGGTTGTTCTGATCCATAAACTGGGACAACTGGGAACTTCCGAAGAATTCCTTAACGGCTGCTGTTACCGGTTTGATGTTGATCAGGGACTGTGGGGAAATACCTTCCAGATCCTGTGTTGTCATACGCTCACGTACAACACGTTCCATACGGGAAAGACCAATACGGTACTGGTTCTGTAAAAGTTCTCCGACAGCACGAATACGACGGTTACCCAAATGGTCAATATCATCGTCGTTACCGATACCATACTCCAGATGGATATTATAGTTAATGGAAGCAAAAATATCTTCCTTTGTAATATGCATAGGTACCAATTCGTTCATGTTTTTACGAATTGCATCCTTGATATCTTCGATATCTTCGTTCTGATCTAAAATAGATCTTAATACTGGATAGTAAACTTTTTCTGCTACTCCAACTTCTTCTGGATCAACATCTACCCAGCTTGTAAGGTCAACCATCATGTTGGACAATACTTTAACGACTCTTTCTTCTGTCTGAACAAAGACATGAGGAACAGCTGCGTTCTGGATCGTATTTGCCAATTCTTCCGTAACGATCGTACCCGCCTCAGCAATGATCTCACCTGTTGTCACATCAACAACGGCTTCTGCCAATGGGAAGTTTTTAATACGATTCTTTAATGCAAGCTTTTTGTTGAATTTATAACGTCCAACCTTTGCCAGATCATAACGTCTTGGATCAAAGAACATGGCATTGATCAGGCTTTCTGCACTATCTACAGCAAGCGGTTCACCTGGACGGATCTTCTTATATAATTCAAGCAGACCATCCTGATAGTTATCGGATGTATCTTTTGAAATACTTGCAAGGATCTTTGGCTCTTCACCAAACAGATCGATGATTTCCTGATTCGTTCCAACACCAAGAGAACGGATCAGCACTGTAACCGGCACTTTACGTGTACGGTCAACACGAACGCTGAATACATCGTTGGAATCTGTTTCATACTCTAACCATGCACCACGGTTTGGAATAACTGTACAGGAATAGAGTTTTTTACCAATTTTATCATGACCAATTCCATAGTAGATACCCGGAGAACGAACCAACTGGCTGACGATAACACGTTCTGCACCGTTGATCACAAATGTACCGGTTTCTGTCATCAATGGAAGATCACCCATGAAAATTTCATGTTCATTAATTTCATCTGTTTCCTTATTAATGAGACGAACACGCACTTTCAATGGTGCTGCATATGTTGCATCTCTCTCTTTACATTCATCGATGCTGTATTTCACATCATCTTTGCATAATGTAAAATCTGTAAATTCAAGACTCAAATGGCCGCTGTAGTCTGCGATTGGAGAAATATCTTCAAATACTTCTTTCAAACCGGCGTCGAGAAACCACTGATAAGAGTTTTTCTGCACTTCAATGAGATTCGGCATTTCGAGAACTTCACGCTGTTTTGCATAGCTCATACGAACGCCTCTGCCAGATTTCACTGGTTTAACACGTTTCATACTGTTCATTGATGGTTTTCACTCCTTAATTATTCAAAAAGCAGTCAAAAAGTTGCCTTAACATATATAAAATCGAGGCCGAATAGGCCTAAGATTCCATACTAATTGCATCATAATATTATAGACCAAGGCAGTGTTCCTGTCAATGGGTCTTTCGAAAATTTATAAAAAGAAAGCTGTTATGTGAATAATTCGCTAACTACTCCCATAACAGCCCCAATATATCAATGTTTATTCAAAATATAAAATACTCTCAGCACTATTTTTAAATAATGTCGTATACTTTGTTAATTTATAATTCGATTGTAAAATTATGCTACAAAGATCTTCATTTTCCAAAGGCGATTCATTATAAACAATTATTCTATCATCATCTCTAGTTTCCATATATTCCCCTAAATTTTCCGGTTTTATAAACGTATAATCTTTATATTTTTCTAATTCTACAATATTGTCATTAAAAGTCCATGAATAGTCATATACATATACGACGCTGCACTCTTTATATTCTTCAATCATTTCATATTTTTCCCTCATATACTGATAAGTATATGTCGGTTCCCAACTCACATTATTCAATCCTGATACAACTACAAAACATGCAATGCAACCAATAATAATATTCGTTTTTTTAATATTTTCGCTTTTAAACAGCGGTATAAAGAAATAATATAACAACCAAATACTACTCAAAATCCAAAGGGGCCCCGTTCCCATAATATATCTGTCTTGCATATATGGTGAAATAAGAGCAACGATCACACAATACGCTATCGTTGGGAATAAAACAATACATAAATCTTGTACATTTTCACATTTTACCCATTGTTTCGTTATCACAAGAATCAACATCACACATGCCAGTATTATAAATAACGGCATATAGCCTCCAAACACTTCACTGTTGATAATATTATAATAGTCTTTCAATCGTGCAAACATATTCGGTAGCGTCTGTATATTTTGGAATGCTTCCTGCCCACGATCGCTTCCTCCAAAAATTTGTACCAACATAGATGGAAAAATAAAAATACTTACCGCTCCAGCTCCTGCCAAACTTCCTACAAAAATCGACACATCTTTCCATTTTTTTTGATATAAAAGCATAAAGCCGAATACCAAACAAATAAAAAACAAAAAAATAAGAAAATAATACTGTGTTAATGCTCCACCAACTGAAAAAAGCAACGTTCCCAAGTAAAATTTCCAATCCTTCTCTTTTCTAGCATATGTTAAGAATAATAGTACAATACACAAGATAAACATCGTCATTAAACCATACATTCTTAAAAACATTGCCATATTAAGAGTTAGCAGCGTCATTGCATTTACAATCATAGCGATCAGAGCAATCCATTTTTCTTTAAACATTTTTTTTGCAATACCATAGACTAATATATTTATTACAATCATTAAAACAAAATTAATACTCAATCCTTGCCATTTGCTAAATGTTTCCGAAAACACTGAACATACCGTATGAAAAAGAACATAATATAGTGGCGGATGCACGTCATTTGCTTGATTTTCCCATACCATAGCATAATTAAAACGTTCTGTCCCCTCCGGCATCATATTTTGCTCAAAATATGTCAATCCTTCATATGTTTTACCATCTTCCCATATTGGCCAGACCGGCATAATCGCCCCTTCTTTATTTGATAACGCATATGTAAAATATTCATCTATGTGAAAATTAATTTTTTGTGTTCCCAAAAAAAATAAATATATAAGGTAAAACACTAAAAATCCAAAAAAACAAATCCGAAAGGCTTTATCTGTCCTTGTCATCTTTTCTTTTCTTCGCATAAAAATTTTTTTCCTCTCCATCATGATCACAACATGTTCTTTCACTAATAATATAACGAGGGCGTGCTTTCGTTTCCATGTAAATCTTTCCTATATACTCGCCAATAACCCCCAAAGAAAGCAACTGTATCCCGCCCAAAAACGCCACAATACAAATCATACTTGCCCAACCAGCAACAGTTTTTCCCAGCATCCACATAACAATTGCCCATACAACTGCAACAAAACCAAATACAGAAATAATCATTCCTATGCCTGTAATCAAATGAATAGGCTGAACACTTAAACTTGTAATTCCATCAAAAGCCAATGCTAACATCTTTTTTAATGGATAATGACTCTCCCCAGCAATACGCTCATGTCTCTCATAGTATACACATGTACTT
>JAXJRF010000225.1:0-15469 GCA_036310765.1 Frisingicoccus sp. | reverse complement strand
GCATGGAGCTGACTGTTACTAATCGGTCGAGGGCATGACCAGATGGCTGGTAAGAATGGAAGAATGTGGAAGATGGAAGACATTTTCAGTGTGTAGTTTTGAAGGGATATGAGGCGAATACGAAAGTATCCGCTTTTTGTCATATAAGAGAGAAAAAAGGATAAAGGGGAATCATACAACGGCAGTATGCCGGTCTCCAAAACCGTTCATGGGGGTTCGAATCCCTCTTCCCCTGTTTTAAGGCACCGCATTAGTGGTGCCTTTTTTCTGCACTTTACATAAAACTGTCTGGATGCTATAATATCTATTTAAGTATCAAAAAAGAAATGAAAGGACGAACATTATGGAAGGTAAGTTTTACACTCAGCTTTGGTTTATTGTCTGTATGTGTATATTAATGCCACCTTTTGGTCTGGCTTTATGTATTGGTTTTAAAAATCCAAAAACAAAAACAAGACGTATTATATTAATTGTATTGACATTGATCAATTGGGCTGTTTGGCTTTATATTCAGAGAGTATTAGGCATCAATTGATAATTTTGGAGGCGACTTGTGGAACAGCGTAGGATTAGAGAGATTGAAGAGATATTGCTGAATGCATTTCCGTCAGTGGATCGGGAAATATATGATGGCTGGATTTTAAATTTTTCGGGCGGTTATACATACCGGGCAAATTGTATATATCCTTTTTATGCTTCAAGTTATAATTTGGAAGAAAAGGTTCAGCATTGTGAAGAACAATATCGTGAACTTTTTTTGCCTGCAATTTATAAGATGACAGATGCTGTTCCGAAGGAATTGGATGATCTGCTGGAATCTCAGGGATATGCGATTGCGAAATATGTCGATGTCCTTTACCGTTCACTGAAAGACTGGGAGATTTCCGAATGTACGGATTTAGATCATGACTATGAGCTGATCACGATGACCCAGTTGGATGATGAATGGTTGGATGGTGCGAATGAACTGATTGGAATTCCCTATCCTTCCCTGGAAAAAATACAGAAAAAGATATTTCACTGTATTCGTTTGCCGTTGATCTGTGTCAAGATAAAACATGGTGATCAGGTGGTTGGGACAGGTCTGGGGGTGATGGAACGGCATTACATAGGACTTTATGCCATCCATGTACATAAGGATTATCGCCGTCAGGGACTGGCTTTTAAGATCTGCAGTACGATTATGAGCCGGGGAAAGCTGATGGGGGCAGACAAAGCCCATCTGCAGGTTCGCAGAGGCAACGAAGGGGCTCTTTTAATGTATGAAAAACTTGGATTGAAAAAGATATATACCCAGTGGTTTCGGATGAAATCCTGGCCTGAATCCAAGAAAATATTTGATTAAAATCAAAACAGGCTTTTCTATGTTCCATGCACAGAAAAACCTGTTTTATTATTTAACAGGAAATTCCGTTGAATTTCCTGTTAAATAATAAACGATCCGCGTGGGATGCGACCAGATGCAATAGGAATTTTGACTGCCTGTGGCAGTCTGCATCTGGCACGCAAAGCGAAGCAAGTCCCTCAAGATTGAGGGGCAGGGGAGTTGAAGTATCAAAGACACTTTTTTAGATATTGGATGTATAATACGTCGATCCATTTTCCTCGTGACGTGTGATCTTGTTGCGTTTGATAAGATAATCAAGATGGGAAATGGTTTCACCGATGGCAAACCATTTTTGCTGAATAGGAAACTCGTCCCAGTTTTTGCCTCTCATGGACCAGGTCATTTTTGCTCCAATCTGGCAGGCATTCAGGCCAGGTGTCTCCTGGATAATGGAAAGTGTTTGCTGAATGCGTCGGTCATGATGTGCCTGAATCTGATGGATACGTTCATGAAGATCCATGTCGTTATTTCGGTGACCGGGTAATGTGACATCGATGTCCATGGATTCAATCTTTTTCAAACTTTCCAGATAATTGCCTAAAGAATCTTCAACTCCTCGCCACATGGTAATATTTGGCGTAATATCAAAGAGGATATGATCTCCAGCAAACAGAATATGATAATCTTCCATATAAAGGCATGTATGACCCGGTGTATGACCCGGAGTCCAGATACAGCGGAAACGATAATCTCCGATTTTGAAAGTGTCACCATCCTTGACAGTTTCAGCACGAAACAGGTATTTTGGTGCATAGGCACGTGCAGGACTGACCTTACGCTGAAGCTCGATCATATCCCAGGAAAGACCTTCATGATAAAACTTTTCCTCCATCCATGGCCAGTAATCGCTGTTGCGTTCGTTTTTCATATAATCATAGTCGATTTCATTTATGAGTATCCGCGTATTTCCAGTTGCGATATCATTGGTTAAACCAACATGATCCGAGTGCAAATGTGTCAAAAAGAGTGTCGTTTTATCCATATCAATGTCGAGTTCCCGTAATCCTTCGGTTAATGCTTCAAGGCATTCCGGCTGATTGAACCCGGTGTCTATGACAAGATTGGCAGATGGTGTTTTTATAACATAGCTGTTTAAAATTTTTAATGGATTATTTGGTAAAAAAACAGGGATTTTATATATGTCCGGATTTTTATGAACGATTTCAACCATAAGATACCTCCTGAAAAATATGAATTATAGGAAGAGTATAGCATGATTTCATTTTCCATAAAAGTGCAAAATCTGTACATGATTTTGGATTTATGCTGCATACTATATGAAAAAGAAAGGCAGGAAGAAAAGTGAATCAGGAAAAGGATGAAAAGCTGCGGGAAAATGGCCAGATTATATTGGAAGAAGATGGAAAAAATAAAATTTTGCTGTTGTCGATCATTGGTGAAATCGAAGGACATGATGCGGCACCGGAAAATCATAAGGCGACCAAATATGATCATGTTCTTCCGAGACTGGCTGCATTTGAGGATGACGAAGAACTTCAGGGGATGCTCGTGCTTTTAAATACCCAGGGAGGCGATGTGGACGCAGGGCTTGCTATAGCCGAGATGATCGCCACACTGAGCAAACCGACCGTATCTTTAGTTTTGGGCGGTTCCCATTCCATTGGTGTGCCGTTGGCGGTGTCGACAGATTATTCGTTTATTGTAGAATCGGGAACCCTGCTTATTCATCCTGTGCGTATGGGCGGCACAGTGATCGGTGCACCGCAGACCTATGCTTATTTTAAACGGATACAGGACCGGATTACCGAATTTATCGCCAGGCACAGCCATACGACAAAGGAAAAGCTTGAGCAGATGATGATGGAGCATACGGAACTGACGAAGGATTTGGGGACGATTCTTGTTGGAGAGGAGGCAGTAAAAGCAGGTCTGATCGATGAAATCGGAGGGATCGCTCAGGCTTTGGCAAAATTAAAAGATATGATCAGCAATAAAGGATAAGATTTCAGGGGGATTTTGGGACAATGGACGAATCCCCCTGATTTAAAATGTCAGGAACTATCTTTTTGACAAAGGCTATAATATGTAGTATTATAAAAACAATTGAGTGAAATTAGTGGAGGGAATCTATATGAGTCTTATACAGGCAATCGTATTGGGGCTGATTCAGGGCATTACTGAGTTCTTGCCGGTGAGCAGTTCCGGACATCTGGCCATTCTTCAGTACATATTTAATGTGGATACAGATACAGGCATGCTGTTTGAAGTTATGCTTCATTTGGGAACGTTGATCGCGGTTTGTGCCGTATATTTTAAAGATATTAAAAAACTGGTTGTTGAAGGTGTTCATATCCTGATCGATGTGTTTGCCAATTTAAAAAATCGTTTTACCGGCGGTCATGAAAAAACTCGCCGGATTGTGACGAATGCCTACCGTAAATTTGTGCTTTTAATCCTTGTAACAACGATTCCAACAGGTATTATCGGTATTATTTTTAACAGCTTTATGGATGCGGCAACCTCATCTTTGCTGGTGCCGGGCATCTGCCTTGTTGTCAATGCGATCGTCCTGTTAATTTTAGGTTCTCTTCCGGGAGGAAAGAAGAAAGTAAAGGCGGCTTCCTATAAAGATGCGGCAGTGATTGGTGTTGCACAGGGGCTTGCTGTTTTGCCAGGTATTTCCCGTTCCGGATCAACGATTTCGGCTTGTCTCGGTCTTGGTTTTGACCGTAATTTTGCTGTGAAGTATTCATTTATTGCATCCCTTCCAGCAATTATCGGAGCCAATATTCTGGAACTTCGCCATCTTGGTGATGCATTGGCGACTGGAACAAACTTCCTTTATTATATTATCGGTATGGTTGTTGCAGGTATTTCCGGTTACATCTGCATCCGTTTGATGATGTATCTGGTAAGTGAAAAGAAATTCAGCTATTTTGCCTATTATTGTGCGATTGTGGGCGTGATTGCTCTGATTTTCCATTTCTTTATTATTTAATAATTTTTAAAAATAGTCTGGAGTACAGTTGCGAAATGTCGTTAAAGACGTTTCGCTTTCGTACTCTATTTTGATTTTGAGTTTGGAGGAATTTTTGAATGGCTGGAAAGCAGCAGCAAACAACCGGCAGAGGAAAGAAAACTTCTTCTTCAGGAAAGAAGAAAACGACAAAACGTAAAACTACTGCTAAAAATACCAGAAAGATTGAAAATTTGACGCCGGAAGAAAAGGAACAGCAGAAAGGAATTCGTGACGATGTGCTTGTCGTGTCTGTTCTGGCAGCGAGCATTTTGCTTACGCTGAGTAACTTTAATTTATGCGGAAAGTTTGGAGAAATCCTTTCCAATGTCATGTTTGGCCTCTTTGGATACATGGCTTATATTTTTCCGTTTGTACTTTTCTTTGGCATATCTTTTTTAGTTGCAAATCGTAATAATCATATTGCAAAAATTAAATTTACAGCTGCCGCCTTTGGATATGTGTTTATAACAATCTTGATCCATATGGTGACAGAACCCTATGATCCGTCGATCAATGCCATTCAGGCCTGTTTGAACAGTGCATCGGGGCATAATGGCGGCGGCTTTTTTGGAGGCTTGGCTGTCTGGCTTTTGCATCCATTATTGGGAACTGTGGGCTGTTATGTTCTGATCATTGCTCTGATCATGATCTGTGCTGTCCTGGTTACACAGCGTTCCATCTTTATTCCGCTGGGCAAGAAAGGCAAGAAGGCCTATTCGAAAGCATCCATGCAGAGAAAACAGCGGAGAGATGAGAAAAAAGCGGAAAAGGCAGAAAAAGCTGCAGAACAGACCCGCGGTACCGGTGGCAATCGCAATGTATCTTTTGAAGAAATTAAGGAAAAATTTGAAAATAAAGACTTGAATTTTGATTTGAGTGCAGCATCTGAGGCTCCGAAGGTTATTTCCTCAAAACCAACTGAAAGTTTTGAAGAAAATATCCAGGAAAATGAGAAAAAGATGCGAGTTGTAAAGAAACCGCTTGTGGATGACATTGAAGAGGAAATCATCTTACCGCCATCCGGAGAAGATGTGATCACAGTGAATCATATGGAACCGATTGAGTTAAAAGAAGAGGATGGAATCCCGGATTTGAAGAGCAGTGATTTCGGAATGACTTCAGGCGGGGATATGCGGCCAATTATTGTTGAAGATGATGAAATTCCGGCACCATCTGGTGACAGCCTGATTCCGTCGGAATCTGCCGCAGCAAAAGCTTCGGCGAAAGCGGAAGCCATGAAAATGGGAGCTCCGACAGAGGCAGAAAAACAGGTGACAGCCGAACAGATAGAAACTGCACTGGAGCAGAAACCTGAATATATTTTCCCACCTTTATCTTTGCTTGAACGAGGTAAGGTGAGCAGCGGAGATTCGGATGAATATCTGAGAGAAACCGCTATGAAACTGAAATCGGCTCTGGACAGCTTTGGCGTTAAAGTTCAGGTGACCAATGTGACCTGTGGGCCGACCGTTACCCAGTATGAACTCCAGCCTGAGCAGGGGGTTAAGGTGAGCAAGATCTTAAGTCTTGCCAATGATATTAAGCTGAATCTGGCTGTTTCGGATATCCGTATTGAGGCTCCGATTCCGGGAAAAGCAGCCATTGGTATCGAAGTTCCGAATAAGAAAAATATTCCGGTCAAACTGAGAGATCTTCTCGAAAGCCGGGAGTTTCAGCAGAATCATGTTCAAATTCCGTTCGCTGTTGGACGGGATATCAGTGGTAAGGTGATCGTTGGGGATATCAGTTCCATGCCCCACCTGTTGATCGCCGGTGCGACAGGCTCTGGTAAGTCTGTGTGTATCAATACGTTGATCATGAGTATTATTTACAGTTCCAAACCGGAGGATATCCGATTGATCATGATCGATCCGAAGGTTGTTGAATTAAGTGTTTATAATGGTATTCCGCATTTGCTCATTCCGGTCGTTACCGATCCGAAGAAGGCAGCGGGAGCCTTGAATTGGGCTGTTATGGAAATGACAGACCGTTATAAAAAATTTGCAGAATTGAATGTCCGAGACCTGAAGGGGTATAATGCCAAAGTATCTCAGGCAGAGATCCCGAGTCCGGATTATCCGAGACTGCCAAAGATTGTCATCATTGTAGACGAGCTTGCAGATTTGATGATGGTAGCTTCCAATGAAGTGGAAGATGCGATTTGTCGTCTGGCTCAGCTTGCAAGAGCCTGTGGGATTCATCTGGTTATTGCAACGCAGCGTCCTTCCGTCAATGTTATTACAGGTACGATCAAGGCGAATATTCTTTCAAGAATTGCGTTTACAGTAGCTTCCCAGGTGGACTCCCGAACCATTATTGACATGGCCGGAGCTGAAAAGCTTTTGGGAAAAGGCGATATGCTTTATGCACCGGGAGGTACATCTAAACCGGTACGTGTTCAGGGGGCTTTTGTATCTGACGAAGAAGTGAACAGTGTTGTTGAATTTCTTAAAGAAAGTCAGAACGGCTATATCAATTACAATGATGAGGTGACTTCTAAGATTTCAAATGCGAGCACCGCAGAAACATCTGGAAACAACGAGAGGGATGTTTATTTTGTCGAAGCTGGAAAATTTATCATTGAAAGAGACAAAGCATCCATCGGCATGCTCCAGCGTGTATTTAAGATTGGATTCAATCGGGCAGCTCGTATTATGGAACAGCTTCATGATGCCGGTGTCGTAGGACCCGAAGAGGGGACAAAACCGAGAAAGGTATTGATGTCGCCGGAAGAATTTGAAAACTATATTGAAGAGTATTTATGATTGAGAGGAGAAAACCAATGAAAACTGATATTCAGATTGCTCAGGAAACCAAGATGGAACTTATTAAAAATGTTGCTGAAAAGCTGGACATCCATGAAGATGACCTGGAATTATACGGCAAATACAAAGCAAAATTTTCAGATGAGCTCTGGGAAAAGATCAAAGACCGTCCGGATGGAAAGTTAATTCTCGTAACAGCAGTTAATCCGACACCAGCAGGTGAAGGTAAAACAACCATCAGTGTCGGACTTGGAGAAGCCATGGGTGTATTGAATAAAAAAGCCGTATTGGCACTTCGTGAGCCATCCCTTGGACCATGTTTCGGTATCAAAGGTGGAGCAGCAGGCGGCGGTTATGCTCAGGTGGTCCCTATGGAAGAGCTGAATCTTCATTTTACAGGTGACTTCCATGCGATCACTTCCGCAAACAACCTTTTGGCTGCCATGCTTGACAACCATATGCATCAGGGTAATGCATTGAGAATTGATCCAAATCAGATCGTATGGAAACGTTGTGTGGATATGAATGATCGTGTACTTCGAAATATCGTTGTCGGTCTTGGTGCAAAAGCGGACGGTGTTGTTCGTGAAGATCATTTTGTTATTTCTGTGGCATCTGAAATCATGGCAATCCTTTGTCTCGCAAACGACTTAAACGACCTCAAGCAGATGCTTGGACGTATTATCGTTGCTTATAACTATGATGGAGAGCCTGTAACTGCAGCGGATCTGAAAGCTGTTGGTTCTATGGCAGCTTTATTAAAGGATGCGATCAAACCAAATCTGATCCAGACATTGGAACATACACCGGCAATTGTTCATGGCGGACCATTTGCTAATATTGCCCATGGATGCAACAGTGTGCGTGCAACAAAAATGGGCCTTAAGCTGGCAGATTATGTCATTACAGAGGCTGGTTTTGGTGCAGATCTTGGTGCAGAGAAATTCTTTGATATCAAGTGCCGTAAAGCTGGTTTAACACCATCTGCAGTTGTTCTTGTATCCACAGTAAAAGCAATCAAATACAATGGCGGTGTGGCAAAAACAGATTTGGCAGCAGAAAATCTGGAAGCATTGAAGAAGGGGATTGTCAATCTTGAAAAGCACATTGAAAACCTTCAGAGATATGGTGTGCCGATCGTTGTCACATTAAATAAATTTATTACCGACTCTGAAGCAGAACTTAACTTTATTAAAGAATTCTGTGAAGAAAGAGGCTGTGAATTTGCATTGGCAGAAGTTTGGGAACATGGCGGCAAAGGCGGTGTAGAACTTGCCCAGAAGGTGATGAAGGCAATTGAAGAAAAAGAAAACAACTTCAATGTTCTCTATCCGGATGAATATACATTAAAAGAAAAAATTGAAACGATCGCTAAAGAAATTTATGGCGCAGACGGAGTAACTTACTCCGCAGCAGCAAACAAAGCATTGGCAAAGATTGAAGGCATGGGTATGGGCAATCTTCCGGTATGTATGGCAAAGAATCAGTATTCATTGTCTGATGATGCGAAGAAACTGGGACGCCCAACAGGCTTTACAGTAAATATTCGTGAAGTATATGTCAACGCAGGTGCAGGCTTTGTTGTTGCAATTACAGGAACAGTTATGACAATGCCAGGTCTTCCAAAAGTCCCTGCAGCAGAGGCTATTGATGTGGATGACAACGGCAATATCGTCGGATTGTTCTAATATCAGGAGGAAAAAGACAGAATGACACAGATTATTGACGGCAAGAAGATTTCTTCAGAAATTAAGAATGAATTAAAAGAAAAAGTAGCAGCATTAAAGGCAGAGGGAAAGGAAATCACTCTGGCTGTAATTCAGGTGGGAAGCGATCCGGCTTCCACAGTGTATGTAGGAAACAAGAAAAAGGCATGCGAATATATCGGTATTCGTTCATTGGCTTATGAACTTCCGGAAGAAACCACAGAGGCAGAATTACTGAAGCTGGTCGGTGAACTGAATCAGAGATCCGACGTTCATGGAATCCTTGTACAGCTTCCGGTACCGAAACATATTGATGAGGATAAGATTATCCGGGCCATTGATCCTGCAAAGGATGTGGATGGTTTCAGTCCGTTGAGCGTAGGTGCTCTTTGTATTGGACAGCCTGGATTCGTTTCCTGTACACCGGCTGGTATTATTCAGCTCTTAAAGAGAAGTGGTATCTCAATTGACGGAAAGGAATGTGTCATTGTCGGACGCAGCAATATCGTAGGCAAACCGATGGCTCTGCTCCTTTTGAGAGAGAATGGCACAGTGACTGTCTGTCATTCCCGTACAAAGGATTTAAAGGAAGTCTGCAAACGGGCAGATATCCTTGTGGCTGCCATCGGCAAGCCAAAATTTTTCAATCATGAATATGTGAAAGAGGGAGCCGTTGTTATTGACGTTGGTATTCACCGCAATGAGAATAACAAGCTGTGTGGTGACGTGGATTATGATGATGTATTCCCTCATGTATCTGCCATCACTCCGGTTCCAGGCGGTGTTGGCCCAATGACGATTGCCATGCTGATGTATAACTGCGTTCAGGCGGCTGAAATGGAGATTTAATAGAATGAAAATATTATTTGTATCGCTGGGATGTGATAAAAACCTGGTGGATTCCGAAGTGATGTTAGGTCTTTTGAAAGACCGCCATCACTCGATCACCAATGATGAGACAGAGGCAGAAGTCATCGTTGTCAATACGTGTAGTTTTATTCATGATGCAAGAGAAGAAAGCATCCAGACAATTTTAGAGATGGCGGAACTGAAGAAGTCCGGTGTCTGCCGTTTGCTGATCGTGACCGGATGTCTGGCGGAAAAATATAAAGATGAAATTCTGGCAGAGCTGCCGGAAGTCGATGCGGTTGTAGGCACAACAGCCTACGATACCATCTGTGAAGTGATCGATAAGAGTCTTGAAGGAGAACGGGTACAGTCTTTTGAGTCGATTGACCGTCTTCCGATCGTTAAAACACGAAGAGTGCTGACAACGGGAGGATACAGCAGTTATCTGAAGATTGGTGAAGGGTGCGATAAGCATTGTACCTATTGCATTATTCCAAAACTTCGTGGAACCTATCGCAGTGTTCCTATGGATGCGGTTCTTGAGGATGCACGTATGCTGGCTGAAGCTGGTGTGAAGGAGTTAAATATTGTGGCTCAGGAGACAACAACCTGGGGCAAAGATATTTACGGTGAAAAACGTCTACATGTTCTTTTAAAAGAACTTTGTAAGATTGAAGGTATCCAGTGGATCCGTTTGCTCTACTGTTATCCGGAAGAGATTACGGATGAATTGATCGAAGTGCTGAAAACAGAACCAAAGCTCTGTCATTATCTGGACATGCCGATCCAGCACAGCAGTGATGCTATCCTGAAACGTATGGGACGAAGAACTTCCAGAAAGGAATTGGAAGAAGTGATCGGCAAACTTCGCAGAGAGATTCCGGATATCACCTTGAGAACAACGTTGATTACCGGTTTTCCTGGTGAAACTGAGGAAGATCATGAAATCTTAAAAGCCTTTATCCAGGATATGCGGTTTGATCGTCTCGGTGTCTTTACGTATTCACCAGAAGAGGGAACACCGGCAGAACGCATGCCGGATCAGGTGCCGGAGGCAGTCAAAGAAGAACGCCGGGATGAACTGATGCTTTTGCAGCAGCAGATTTCTGCAGAAAAAACAGCCGATATGGTCGGAAAAACATTAGAGGTTCTTGTGGAAGGAAGGATTCCGGAAGAAGGCATTTATGTTGGACGTACCTACCGGGATGCACCGGATGTGGATGGTTACATCTTCCTTAACGCAGAAGAAGAAATTATTTCCGGTGATTTTGTAACCGCAGAAGTGACCGGCTCAGATGAATATGATTTAACAGGAGATGTCATTTATGAATTTACCGAATAAATTAACCGTACTCAGAGTGATCATGATTCCATTTTTCGTCGTTTTCTATCTTACAGGACATGGAATCATCGCAGATATTATTTTTATTGCTGCCAGTCTGACAGATATGCTTGACGGTAAAATCGCAAGAAAATATAACCTTGTTACAAACTTTGGAAAGTTTATGGATCCCCTTGCAGATAAGCTGCTTGTGGCAGCCGCACTGATCTGTTTCGTTGAAATGGACAGAATTCCGGCATGGATCGTACTGATCATTATCAGCCGCGAAT
The DNA here is from genome assembly GCA_036310765.1 of Frisingicoccus sp. GTDB lineage: Bacteria > Bacillota > Clostridia > Lachnospirales > Lachnospiraceae > Frisingicoccus. The sequence continues at coordinate 4,171 of JAXJRF010000225.1, read as the reverse complement.
TTATTATCAGTGGTTTCCGTCTCGTAGCAGCTGAAGGCGGCAAGGTGATCGCAGCAGGTTACTGGGGCAAGCTTAAAACGGCTGTGACGATGGTGACAATTATTTTTATGATTCCTAATTTTGGTGGTGTCCATTTGATTGAACAGATTTTAGTCTATGCATCACTGGCATTAACCGTCATTTCTCTAATCGATTATCTCGTGAAGAATAAAGAAGTGCTTGGAGGCGAAATGTAATGGTTATTGAATTGATTTCTGTTGGAACAGAGATTTTGCTTGGTAATATTACAAATACAAATGCCAGATATCTGGCAGAAGAATGTGCCGTACTGGGATTATCCAATTATTATCAGATTACGGTTGGAGATAATGAGGAACGTCTTTCCGAGGCGATCCGAACAGCCCTTGGACGTTCCGATATTGTCCTTTTGACCGGCGGACTTGGGCCAACGGAGGATGATATTACGCGTGAAACAGTGGCAAAGGTGCTTGGACGCGGTATGTACGAAGTGCCGGAGATCCATCAGCAGATTCAAGAGTATTTTGATCGCATGGGTGCCAAAAGCCCTTCAAGTAATAACTGGCGTCAGGCGATGGTGATCGAAGGGGCTCAGGTTGTGGAGAATCACAATGGAACAGCACCTGGCATGATCGTTGAAGTGGATGAGACAAAGCGGATTATCTTGATGCCGGGACCTCCGGAAGAACTTCAGATGATGTTCAAGGAGAGTATTGCTCCGTATCTTGCCGGAATGAATCAGCAGGTGATTTATTCAAAAACAGTGAAGATCTGCGGTATGGGTGAAAGCCGGGTAGCACAGGCTATTTCAGATCTGATCGAAGCTCAGACGAATCCAACCATCGGTACTTACGCTAAAGGCGGGGAAGTCCATCTGCGAATTACTGCCAGCGGTACAGACGTTAAAGAAGCAAAAAGAAGTATCAAGCCGATTGTCAAAGAGATTAAAAATCGCTTTGGGGATAAGGTCTATACAACAAGAGAGAGCGAAACACTGGAACAGCATGTGGTTGGCCTTTTAAAACGCCGGGGCATGACAGTGACAACGGCAGAATCCTGCACAGGAGGTTTGCTGGCAGGTACGTTAGTGAATGTTCCGGGAGCATCCGAAGTTTTTAACGAAGGATATATCACCTATTCGAATGATGCGAAACAGAAGATTTTAGGTGTAAAGAAAAAAACGCTGAAAAATGACGGAGCTGTCAGTGAGGCCTGTGCTGCAGAGATGGCAAAAGGTGCTGCCAAGGCGGCAGGTTCCCGGGCAGCGGTGGCAGTGACAGGCATTGCAGGACCGGATGGCGGTACCGAAGAAAAACCGGTCGGTCTTGTCTATATTGCCTGCTGTATCGATGGTAATGTGAAGGTTGAATCTTATCATATGAATGGTGATCGGCAGAAGATCCGCGAGATTACAGTGAAACGGGCATTGGATATGTTAAGACGCTGCATCCGTCAGACCGAAGAGGATTAAGGGGGCATCATATGCGTGCAAAAGACAAAAAGAAATGGTTCTTTGCAGGACTTCTTTGTCTTACAATATGGATGCTTTGCGGCTGTATGGGCAGCCAGAAGATGAGCATCAACACCGTTCTTCAAATCAATGATCAATTTAGGGGCCAGAGGGAAATGTCCGCTGTTGTTTCCGATACGGTCTTTCGTCAGGCATTCAATGGCGATGTGGAGGAGCTGAAGGGCTTTGTGACGGAAAATTGTCCGTCCACATTGCTCTGTACGGCGGAGGAAACGGATAAGGGCGTGGAGATTAAGATGACCCTTGAATTTATCAGTCTGAAAGATTATACCGATAAGATCGGTCAGCTCCTTGGAAAAACACCGGGAATTTATTTTGATTCATCCAGTTCGGTTTTTAAAGATGGTTTTATGATCCAGGAAAATTTTTCATCCATGGATTTGTTTGGATGGCTGATGGAGGCTTTGAAAGCATCCTATTCCCAATTTGCCGATATGGATATAACGGATATTTTCCAGACAGGTGCAACGATGGTCCAGTTTGACGGACGAACCTTCGAAACGACGGAACAGATTTATGTGGAAGACATGGATTCCCAGACATTTGACAGCATATCTGTGGAACTGACGATGAATGAAGACGGGTCCTATAAAGCGGCTCTGAATTTTATCGTCGACCGGGATACGTATTATGAAATGGGCGATGACATGGACAAAGCCATTAAGGAACTTGTTCCGGCGGGGGGCGTGTACGAAGTGACCGATGTGGACGCACAAAGGGTATACACCATCGGTTTCAGTGCATTTAACGACGAAACGCTGATCTCCCAGTTAAAATCCGTATTAAAAACAGATGACTGCAGATTTGAAGTGACCGAGACAGGGGATGAATCCGATCCTTTCCGCGCCCGCAAAGATATTATCATGTATCTGGATGGTTCTTATTTTCTGGACTTTACAAAAGAAGAAACAGAGATGGTTTATAACCTGAATGTTGGTTCGGAGTACACGTTGGATGGCTGTGAATCTCTGACCGGATTTCTGAAAGGTTATACGTTGGACAGTGATTCAAAACATACCAGCATTTATATGACCGTAGGACCGTCGGATGAAGTGCATGTGGGTCTGACCTATGCCATTGATATTCAGCATTTTGAAGTTTATACGAAGATTATGAATGATACTTCCTATGAGCGCAGTTTAAGCTTTGCTTTTGATGAACAGCAGGCAGAGCTGATCGGGGAAAACTTTGAAAAGCGTTTGAGAGGACGTATGGATGATGATATGACACTGGATATTTCAGATACGTCCACTTCAAAAAATTATAAAGTCACCTTTGAGAGCAGCAGTCTGGAAGAATTATCCATGAAAACGACCCGGTTTCTCGATGGCACTGTCGATGAAGAATCGGAGAATTATACCAGTGTGATCACCGGTGGAAAGTCGGAGAAGAAACGGCTGAAAACACGTTCTTATGTGTATACGGACCAGATCGATCTCCAGCGGTTTCTCGGAAGTGCGACGGTGCGGGAGGATATTGTTTACCGCATTGAATATCCAAAGGGCTATACGGCGGCCTTTGACGATGGCGGTCATGCAGATATGGTTGAAGAGGATAATGTTTTAAGCTGTACGACACGTGATTCCATCATTATTGTTAAATCCAGAGGAGAAACAGTCAATGGAGCAGGTATCACCCAACTGATCCTCTGGTGGGGAAGTCTCGTTCTGACAATCTTGTCCCTAATCTTAAACATCCGCCATATTGCAGGATATATGCGGCACAAAGAAAAATATCTGTTAAAGACAGATTTATTCCATGGCAAGAATCTTGTTTTTATGACCGTTAATGTGGTTGCAGTCGTCGTCTTTGTCTTTACGACGCTGCGTTTGATCCTGAGAATTTACTGATCTGTCTGCGATAGATGATAAAACAGATCAGACTTCCAAGGACAATGAGGAGTAAGATCATTAATGCACAGTGCATGAAAAATCCATCCGGCAGAATCCGGATGACAGGGTCTGTCTTGTAATCAAATATCCAGTAGTCGTTGTTGAAAAATATTTCGTGAAAGATAACAAAAAAACGGTCCCAGTTCAGGGCGATCAAAATGCCCAGAAGAGCAGGAAGGCCAATCGAAAGGACAGAAGTCAGCTTAAGATAAGCTGGCTTTTGTTTTTTTAATGCCAGAATACCGATAATACTTCCTATAAGACTTACAGGCAGAAGAACAGCCTGGATAAATACAAAGATGTTTTTGACTTCTACGAAATGGATCCGTCCCTGTTCAGACATGGGAAGACTCGGGAATTCAAGTGCATCCCGGAAAAAAACAGAATTATAATCAATCAGTACATCATAGTTTTCACGTATCATCTCTTCTGTGTAGCCGGTTTTTTCAACAAGATCAAAATAGCCGATGTCAAAATAATAGAGCGGCCGAAAATTTAAGGTAATAACAACCGAAACAGAAATGATGCAAAGGGTCAGAGCGAGTGCGGTTAAAAGTTGTGTCAGTTTTATTTTCATGTTCCTATGCCTCCGGATTTTTTTATTAGTATATCATGGGATGTAAAATTGACAAAATATTTTGTGTCAACCGTTTTTGAAAATGTCCCAAAATAAATGAAATATTAGCCCCGTTTTTTCGGGGCGTATTTTATTCATTAGCTGCTTGTTTAT
>JAXJRF010000224.1:0-2267 GCA_036310765.1 Frisingicoccus sp. | reverse complement strand
TGCATTTTCTTCGATATATTCATCATTTGGATCCAGATTAAGAAATACAGTGACAAATGGAGACTGTCCATTCGTTGTCATTAATGTATTGATCTGATACTGGATTGTCTGAACACCGGAACGAAGTTCATCCATTAAACGTGTATGAACGATGCCTTCAATGGTATCCGCATCCAGTCTGTCACCATACTGTTCCATGATCTGAGTTTTATATTTATTGTAGCTCTTACGTAAATATTTTCCAAGGTGACGGATATCCACCGACTGACCGCCGTACTGGCTGCTGGCAACTGCGGAGATAATCTGTGTCATAACTGTACATGCAACCTGGAAACTCTTTGGACTTTCAATCAGCTTGCCGTTCATAACAGTGCCATTATCCAGCATATCTTTAATATTGATCAGACAGCAGTTGAAAATCGGCTGTACAAAATAATCGGCATCATGGAAATGAAGAATACCTTCTTCATGTGCCTTGGAAATCTTTTCAGGAAGAAGAAGACGTTTTGTCAAATCCTTTGATACTTCACCTGCGATCAGGTCACGCTGTGTAGATGCCACAACCGCATTTTTATTGGAGTTTTCCTCCATAACATCTTTATTACTATTTTTAATCAGACTCAAAATAGAATCGTCTGTTGTATTCGCTTTTCGTACTAACTCTCTCTGATAACGATAAATAATATATGTTTTGGCCAGGTCATACTTACCTTCAGCCATTAATTTCTGTTCAATAATATCCTGAATATCTTCAACCAACATACGTTTACGGTTGCGTGTTTCAATATACTCTACAATATTCTCAATAACCTCTTCGGAAATCTTTTCTTCCGGCGGAACTTCATTATTTGCTTTTGTAATCGCAACAATAATCTTATTGCGATCGTAGTTTACCTCACGGCCGTCACGCTTTATAATAATCATGTTGTATTCAACCTCCCTATTTGTCTCTCAGTAATCATCCTAGGCCATTATAGCATCACTCTTATAAAAAAGCTAGTCCCAAGTACAAAATAGTGTATAAAAAATATTTATCAACACAATATCTTGTATCGAACAAAATTCTCTTTATCCAAGCACTTTTTTCGCGATATCGACAGACTGTTTGGCATCCTTCGCATAAAAGTCCGCACCGATCTGTTTTGCGTAATCTTCCGTAAGGACAGCACCTCCGACCCATATCTTACAGTCGCAGCCTGCTTCCCGAAGTGCATGGATTGTTTCTTCCATACTTACAACTGTCGTTGTCATAAGTGCACTTAAGCCAACCAGCTTTGCTCCCGTTCTCTGAACTTCAGAAACAACCTTTTCTACCGGAACATCTTTACCCAGATCGATCATCTCATAACCATAATTTTCCATGACAACTTTTACAATATTCTTACCGATATCATGGATATCGCCTTTAACTGTTGCCACAATGATCTTGCCCTTGGAAACGGTTTCCGCTGTTTCCTTTTGCTCGGACATCACTTTCTTCAGAACTTCAAACGCCTCCTGGGCTGCTGTTGCCGACTGGATGAGCTGAGGAAGGAAAAGCTTTCCGCTTTCAAAATCTGTTCCAACCTTATCGAGAGCAGGGATTAAAATTCCGTTGACAATCTCCATAGCGTCTTTCGTCTTCAACAATTCCTTTGTGGCATCGCCGGCATATTCCCGGATACCGTTCAATACGGCATATTCAAGACTTCTTGTGTCTTCCGGTTTTTGCTCTGTCACATCCTTTGCAGCGTTTTTCTCGGCTGCCAGAAGCTTGCTGTATTTATCCACATAATATTTCGAACCTTCATCATGATTATAAAGCACGTTGAAACAATCAATGGCTGCCACCATGGAAGACACATTCGGATTGATGATCGGAAGATCCAGTCCATGAGCCATGGCAAGCGTCAGGAAGGACACATTGACCTGTTCACGTTTTGGAAGACCAAAGGAAATGTTGGAAACGCCGAGAACAGTTTTAACCCCAAGTTTCTCCTTGACCATCTTCATAGCCTTTAATGTTTCCACAACCTCTTTCTGCTGGGCAGAGGCTGTTAATGTCAGACAGTCAATATATACATCTTCTTTTGGAATGCCATAGCTTTCCGCTTTACGCACAATACGCTCTGCAATGGCATAACGTTCTTCGGCAAGAAGTGGGATACCATTTTCATCCAGAGTAAGACCGACAACGGACGCACCATACTTTTTGACAATCGGCAAAATCTTTTCAAGAACCGCTTTCTCACCATTGACCGAATTGACGATCGGTTTACCGTTATAGA
>JAXJRF010000223.1:0-1480 GCA_036310765.1 Frisingicoccus sp. | reverse complement strand
TCGCCGTTGTTGTTAAATGGACGACGTTCGCCATTGTTCTGACGATTTGGTCTGTCGCTGTTGTTGTTAAATGGACGACGTTCGCCGTTATTCTGGCGGTTTGGTCTATCGCCGTTGTTGTTAAATGGACGACGTTCGCCACCACCCTGACGATTTGGTCTGTCGCCATTGTTATTATATGGACGACGTTCACCGCCACTCTGGCGGTTTGGTCTGTCGCCATTGTTATTATATGGACGACGTTCACCACCCTGGCGATTCTGACCCTGGTTATTATTCATCGGTTTCTGTTCATTATTCACTGGAGCAGCCGATTTTGCAGCTGGCTTTTCCTGAGCCGGAGCTTTCGGTGCTTCATCTTTTTTGGATGTAAAATATTTTCGGATCTTATCTGCATATTCATCGCCAATGGTGCTCATATGGCTTTCCACGATCAAACCATGGCCTTTCAATGCATAAATAACATCTTTGCTGCTTTTATTTAATTCTTTTGCTAACTCATGTACTCTGATTTTTGACATATACCTACCTCCGTTTATATACGTTCTGAATCAATCTGTTTCTTTATGGCGTTACAAAAACCAGTATCTTCCAATGCTAAAGAGGCTCTGAATTCTTTTCCAATACATTTTCCAAGAGCATCTTTTGTACCGTAAATATAAAAAGGTACTTCATAAAAGGTACACATATTTTTGAATTTCTTTTTCGTATTATCCGATGCATCACTTGCCACAATGACCAATGCCGCCTTTCCGGTTTTTACAGATTTCTCTGTGGAAAATTCACCGCTTTGAACTTTCCCGGCTTTGGTCGCCAATCCGAGGTACGATAACACTTTATCCTTTGTCAATATGGCTCATCTCCTCTTCCAACTGCTGATAGACTGTATCCGGTATGGAAGTCTTCAGGGATCTTTCCAATCCCCGGCTCTTCATCGCCCGTTTCAGACATTCCATGCTTGGGCAAATGTAAGCCCCGCGTCCATTTTTGCGTCCGGTAGCATCGATACAGATCTCATTTTCCGACGTCTTAATTACACGAATCATATCCCTTTTCGATTTCATCTCACGACAGCCTGTGCACTGTCTCATAGGAACCTTTTTCGTTACCATTATTCTTCAACCTCTTCTGGAACTTCTTCCAAAACGATATTTTCTTCAACTGTTTCAGCCGCAGCCGCTTCTGCTGTTTCTGCTGCCTCAGCTTCATCATAAGCCTGGGATTCACTCTTAATATCGATCTTATATCCTGTCAGGCGGGCTGCAAGACGTGCATTCTGTCCTTCTTTACCAATGGCAAGGGATAACTGATAATCCGGCACAATGACAGATGCTGTCTTTTCTTCTTCATTTGCATAGACAGATACAACCTTTGCAGGGCTTAATGCATTTTCAATGAAAATGGCTGGATCTTCATTCCAGTTTACAATATCAATCTTTTCGCCGCGGAGTTCATCCACAACAGCTCCAACTCTGGAACC
>JAXJRF010000222.1:0-2438 GCA_036310765.1 Frisingicoccus sp. | reverse complement strand
GTCCACGGTTGATTGCTTGTCCAAGTCTCATAAAATCAAGGCTATGAATAAATGCTTTTTGCTTTTCATTTTGGTCTATGTTATTTTGCATAATCTTTTCCTCTAAGTTTTCTTTGCTCTCTATTATATTATGATTTAGAAATGCTCACAAGTAAAAACAGAAGGTAAATCAATACCTTCTGCTTTCTTACATTATCTCTTTACAAAATATTCTTCATACCATACAAGGAATGTATAGATGGTCCAGACTTTTCTCCAGTTATCCGAATTGCCGCCCACATAATCATCAAAGATCGCATTGATCTCATCCAGATTGAAGAATTTTGCAGCGATATCACTGTGGAATTTCTTCTGAACATCCTGATTGTAGCGTTCATCAGCCATCCATATACGGATCGGCACAATAAAGCCCAGTTTCTTACGGAAAGCAATCTCCTCTGGCAATACCTTTGCCGCAGCCGTACGGAAAGCCACCTTGTTCTGTTCTTCGTTGACTTTATATTTTGAAGGCATGCGGGATGCAATATCGAAAATACGTGTATCTGTGAGCGGCATACGGATCTCAAGTCCTGCTGCCTCACTCATTTTATCCACATTGAGATAAATATCCCCTTCGAGCCAGATCTGGATATCCACATCTGACATTTTTGAAAGTGGATCCAAGCCTTCATTTTCTTTATAAATATCTTCTGCAAGCTGAATTGGAAGAACATCATCATAATAATTTTTAAGAATACGTTTCTTTTCGTCTTCCTTCATGATGTTTGTATTTCCAACATAAAATGTTTTCAAATTATCACCATAGCGTTCCGCATTGCGGTACATATTATAGCCGCCGAAAAATTCATCCGAACCTTCACCGGAATAACAGATCTTTGTGTGCTGTGCAGCCGCCTTGCATCCAAGGGCAAAAACAATGGCTGAGGCATCTGCCAGAGGCTGCTCCATATTGTACATAACCCATGGTACAATTTCAAAATACTCTTCCGGAGAAATGATGGCTCTTGAAATCTTTCTTCCGAGGAGCTTCGCTGTTTCTGCTGCCAATCCGGATTCGTCGAAACGTTCTTCCTCATAACCGCAGGAATCCGCCATCTCAATATCCGACATAGCCAGTACATAGGAAGAATCCACACCGCCGGATAAGAAGGATTCCGCATGTTCATCCTTTGTCTTAACTTCCGGCATCACCTTCTGAAGAGTTGTATGGATCTCATCTGCCCACTCTTCCAGTGTTTTGCTGTCATCCGGATGAAATTCCGGGCGGATATAACGTTCAATCTTAAGCTCTCCGTCTTTCCAGATTAAATAGCGGCCTGGAAGAAGCTTTTTCACACCTTTGAAGAATGTCTCTTCACCTGCCACATAAGTCAGGCTTAAAAACAGCTGCAGCATTTTGTCGTTCAGCTCTTTTACAAATCCCGGCTGTTCCATGATCTGACGGATCATCGTACCATAGAGAAGTCGGCCGTCTTCCGTCACATAGTAATAAAAAGGTTTTGTACCAAACTGGTCTCTCAGACAGAAAAGCTGCTGCTCCGCTTCATCCCACAAGGCAAAGGCAAACATACCATGCATATGATCTGCCATATCGTACTTCCATGTTTCATAGGCCCGGATCAAAATAGCCTCCTCGCGTTCTTCTCTGGTCAGAGACTTATCAATACCCAATTCTTCACACAGTGCTTCCCAGTTTCGAATATGTCCTCTGTATTCCTTAACTTTTATCATTATCGTATACCTCTCTTGTCATCAAAGATAAATTACTGCTTTAACTTTAATATTCTACCACATACTTCACTATTCATCAATTCATGAAAGATAAGGATTTGTTTTTGCAAGTTTTCGAAGTTTCACCGGCGTACAATCGTAGCGTTTCTTAAACAGCTTATAAAATAACTTCTGATTGTAAAACCCATGACGCTCTGTAATCGCCACAATACTGTCATCCGTATGGATCAGATCCTGGTAAATATGGTCAATCCGCACCTGATTCACATAAGAGATAAAGGATATGCCCATATTTGCCTTAAACATACGGCAAAAATACTCCTTATTCAATCCCAGCTCATTAGCTCCATCCTGCAGGGTAATCTCCTCCGCATGATGTTTTTCCACATAATGATAAATCTGCTCCATGCGAGCCAGCTTATCATAGCCGGAAACCGACAGTGTCTCTGTGATCAGGGCACTGAAATGATCGACCATCTCTGCCAATATATCCAAAACCAGTGCATTGCTCTTCAGTTGATAACTCTGTTTTTGATAAAAATAAATCACCGTCAATTTTTTCATATAACCACATAACTTCAGATAGGGCTGCACCTGCTCCTTTGTCAATGTGGATGTACTGCACTGAAATTGCATCAATTCAATATCCGGCAGAAACCGCCGCATAAAATTCTTTGACACATGGATGCAAATGCCCATCGTCTGAG
>JAXJRF010000221.1:0-2148 GCA_036310765.1 Frisingicoccus sp. | reverse complement strand
TCGGCAGTGTGACCAGCCGGGAAGCCGGAGAATACCGGTATGACACAGCGGTCATCAGTGCCAGTTGGGCAATCACCGTTTTTCCCGAACCAACATCGCCCTGCAGCAGACGATTCATCACATGTTCACCTGAAAAGTCTTTAAAAATCTCCTTCCAGGCACGCATTTGGGCATCGGTCAACTGATATTCCAGATGCTTGATAAAACAATCCGCCCACTCGGATGACCCCGCCGGATGTCTGTTTTCCGAACGCTCTCTCGTCGCTTTCATCCGCTGGACAGCCAGTGCAAACAAAAAGAATTCATCAAATCCCAATCGTTTCCTTGCTGTTTTCAGAGTCTCCCAATCCTTTGGAAAATGAATATGGTGCAGGGCATAATTATACTCGGCCAAGCCAAGTTTCAGGCGCAGCTCTTCCGGCAAATAATCCTCAAAAAGAATTTCCATATCGAGCACCTGGTGAATCAATTTGCCCAGAAGTTTCTGATGAACCCCCTCTGTCAAAGAATAAACCGGCTGTATCTCCTTTTGAAGACTTTCATATCCCTCCGGTTCCAGGATCTCCGGCTGCTCCATGACCCACTGACCATTCTTTTCCTTGACCGTTCCATAAAAAATATAATTTTTCCCAGTTATGATCTGCTTTGTAAGATAGGGCATTCGATACCATATAAGCTGAAGCCGTCGATCTCCCTCTGCCAAAATCCCCTTCGTCTTTTGGATACGTCCACCAGGAATACGCGCCAGACTTCGATGCAGACAGCCGAAGACAGCCTGACGTTTGCCGGGCACGACCTCCGAAAGATCAACCGGTTCACCGTACACCTGATAGGCTCTTGGATAATATTCCAACAGGTCCTCAATCGTATAAATTCCCAGCTTATTCAGATTTTTTTCAACCTTTTCTCCGACACCTTTCAGACATCGGATTGAATCCGTCATGTGCATGCATCTACCTCATACAAAAAAGGGATGCCTGATAAAAGCATCCCCGAATATTCTTGAATCTATTCAACAGAAAGAACATAGTAATAAATCGGCTGGCCGCCATTCTGAAGTTCCACATCCACATCCGGATATCTCACTTCAATTTCTTCTGCCAGTGATTCTGCTTCCTCTTCTGAAATATCTGCACCATAATAAATACTGATCAGTTCATCGTCGTCATCCACCAATGCTTCAACCAGTTCAATAACAGCGGAATCAATATCTTTTGCAACCGATAATATGCCTGCATCACCGATGCCCATGATATCACCTTCTGTGATCGTCTTATCATCAAGCACTGTATCTCTGACCGCATATGTGACCTGACCGGATTTAACTCGACCCATCTCTTCGATCATGGCTTCCGTATTCGCTTCATCCGATTCGCCATCCACATAGTTAACAATTGCTGTAATTCCCTGCGGAACTGTCTTAGATGGGATCACAATTAAATTTTTATCCTCTACGAGAGATTTTGCCTGTTCGGCTGCCAGAATAATATTTTTATTATTTGGAAGAACATAGATTGTGTCCGCATTCACATGATCAACCGCATTCATAATGTCTTCCGTACTTGGGTTCATCGTCTGACCGCCTTCAATAATGTAGTCCACACCGAGACCTTTAAAGATCTCGTTCATTCCCTCACCGATGGATACCGCAATAAATCCAACTGGTTTTCTTGGCTCCTGTGCGGCTTTTTCCTGGATAGCTTTCGCCTCGGCAGCTTTACGTTCCGCATCTTTTACGACTTTTTCATGATGCTCTTCACGCATATTATCAATCTTCATGCTTGTCAGGGAACCATAGGATAAACCTTTCTGGATCGCAAGCCCCGGATCATTGGTATGCACGTGAACTTTAACAATATCTTCATCATTTACACAAACAATGCTGTCGCCAATCGAAGATAAGAATTCTTTAAATTCATTCTCTGTCTGCTGATCATAATGTTTTTCCAGCATAACGATAAATTCTGTACAATAGCCAAATTTAATGTCGGCTGTATCAATATCACTGTCCGGAACAACAACCTTTGCTGAAGGCGTAAATGTTTCTGAAAGATCGATCTCCTTACCCAGGAAAGCATCGTAAGTTCCTTTAAGAACTTCCATAAGACCCTGACCACCGGAATCTACAACGCCTGCCTGTTTTAATAC
>JAXJRF010000220.1:0-13066 GCA_036310765.1 Frisingicoccus sp. | reverse complement strand
GGAGGAAAAGGAAAATGAAAAAAAGAGATCAGATTCAATGGTTTGGCAGGTTTAGCGTGACGATGGCACTCTGCCTTTCGGTTTTATCTCCGCTCTGTGTTCATGCGGATGATACACCGGGAACAATGAATAAAATTTTTATTAATGAAATTGAGTCAAACGATGCTGAGGGAGGCCCTGACTGGGTTGAGATCATCAATATGAGCGATCAAGATGTGGATGTCAGTGGACTTTATATCACAGATGATAAGGATACGGAACGGGTAGATGAAGGAAGCACACTTCCTTTAAAGGCAGGAACGATTTTAAAAGCAGGCGAAGTGCTTGTTCTGGAAGAAAATGTTGATTTTACTTTCGGATTAGGAAAACAGGATACAGTTAATTTATATGATGCATCCGGTGTTAAGCTGGATACATATAGCTGGATTGCTCATGCGGAAGGAACTTATTCCCGAACAAAAGACGGTACATTTGCAGATCAGACACCGACGAAAGGCAAAGCGAACAGCGTGACAGAAAATCCAGGAGATCCAGGAAATCCGGGAGATCCAGGAGATCCGGGCACACCAGAAAATAGTGTTATGGTTATTAATGAAGTAAATTCTTCACCGGATGACTGGGTAGAAGTGATGAATACAGGAAATACAGCGTTGAATTTATCTGGATGGGAGATTAGAGATAATTCAGATGATCATCGCTGGCAGTTCCCGGAAGGAACGACGATTGAGGCAGGAAAACTTCTGCTTGTGGATGCCCATTCGCAGGGAAAGATTTTTGATGATGCAACGAATACGTATGTGTCAGGAGAATTCGATGAAGCGATCGGCATCGGTTCCGGCGATTCGATTCGTCTGTATGATGCAGCGGGCAAGCTGGTAGACAGTCATAGCTGGACAGAACATGCAAATATCAATGGGGATGAATCTGCTTCCTGGGGCCGCTATCCGGATGGTACAGGTGCTTTTGTTTTGATGCCTGAAACACCGGGTAAAGCCAATGAAAAGTATGCATCTGCAGTGGTGATCAATGAAGTCCAGTCCAACGACCCGAACAAGGGGCCGGATTGGGTGGAGCTGGCCAATCCGACAAATGCGGCTCTTGATATTTCCGGTATTGTTCTGAAAGATGATGATGATAGTCATGCCTATGTGATACCGGAAGGTACTGTTATTGAGGCAAAAGGTTTCCTTGTTATAACAGAAGAAGATTTTGGATTTGGTCTTGGAAAAGGTGATTCTGTTCGTTTGTTTGAAGATGGGGTGATGATCGCTTCTACCACATGGCCGGAAGGTTCTCATACAAGTCCGACATGGGGCCTGTATCCGGATGTAAATGGTAAAGAATACCGAAACACCCTTAAGGAAACACCGGGGGCAGCTAATGTATTTACAGAAGAGCCGAATAAACCGGCGGCAGTGGAGACCATTAACTGGCCGGGATTGGATACTGTTATTGTTTCAGACCTCAGTTTCCTTGAAGATTCTTCCGGACTGGATTTTTATAACGGACAGCTTTATGCGGTAGATAATGGAACAGGCAAGTTTTGGATTCTGGATGTGGCAAAAGATGGGACACTGACGTTTGCAAAAGGATTTGAAAATGGCAAGACGGTGAATTTCTCTGTTCCGACAGCAAAAGGACCGGATACAGAAGGTATTACCGCTGCAGGGGATGGTTATGTTTATCTGGCTTCTGAGCGTGATAATTCCAACAAAGGTGTCAACTACAACGTCATTTTGAAGGCGGATCCTAAGGCGGAAGGAACGACGCAGAATGCCATTCAGGAGTGGAATCTGACAGACAGCCTTCCTGCTGTTGCAGCCAATACAGGTATTGAGGCTATCGAATGGATCGGAAACAGTGATGTGAATGGTGTACTCTTTGATAAAAATACCAATGCAGCCTTTGATGCCTCTAATTATCCAAATGCCGTATCAGGTGGTGTCTTCTTTGTGGCATTGGAAGATAATGGTCATGTTTATGCCTATATTTTAAATGCGGATAGTTCGGTGGTACAGATTGCAGATATTGATTCGAAACTTGGCGGTGCTATGGGACTGGATTACGATACCTATGAGAAAAAACTGTGGGTAGCAGCGGATAATGGTTTTGGCAATATGTCCGCAACGATCAGGCTGAATGGTACGACTGAACCGGTGATCACCCATGTAAAACCGGCTGCAGGATTGGATATCACAGCCAACAATGAAGGATTTGCCATTGCCAGTGCAGAATATACAGTAAATGGACAGAGACCGGTTTATCACTTTAATGATGGTGTAAAAAGCGGTGCATTGACAATTAGTTTTCTGGCTTGTGATTATACAGAAGATACAGATAAAATACCAGATGAGGATCCAACGGAGCCAGTGAATCCAACGGAGCCAGCGAATCCAATGGAACCGGCGAACCCAGTGGAACCAGTGAATCCAACAGAACCAACGGGCCCAGCGGAATCAGTGAATCCAACAGAGCCAGCGGGTCCGACGGATCAGAAAGAACCCGTTCTGAAAAATGATTCGGTGAAAGTGGATTCAACGACAACAAATACAACAACGCCTAAGACAGGAGATGAAAGCCTGATTGCTCTTTTTGTAATGGTCTTGATCGTAAGCGGTGGTTTGGCCGGAACGATGATGTATATAAAAAGAAAAACAGACAGATAATTGAATGGATGATTTCCGACGACTCAGTTCTGATGACGGACTGGGTCGTTTTTATATACTAAAGGAGCATCCGCACCCTTGCATTTGCCGTCGTTTCTGGTAAAATATTATAGAATATAATGTGGAAATACAATGATTCTTGGAGGCGGCGATTATGAGAGTAGGTTTAGGCTATGATGTACATCGTTTAACAGAAGATAGAAAATTAATCCTTGGCGGCGTTGAGATTCCTTATGAAAAAGGACTTTTAGGTCATTCAGATGCGGACGTTCTCGTGCATGCCATTATGGATGCTATGGTGGGAGCAGCGGCACTTGGTGATATCGGGAAACATTTTCCAGATACGGATCCGGCATATAAAGGCATTTCCAGTATTGAGCTTTTAAAACATGTGGGAAAACTTCTTGAGGATAAGGGATATAAGATCGGCAATATCGATTCGACGATCATTGCTCAGAAACCAAAGATGGCACCCCATATTATGCATATGCGGGAAAATATTGCAGATGCTTTAAATATCGATATCGATCAGATCAATGTCAAAGCGACCACAGAGGAAGGTCTGGGCTTTACCGGAACAGGTGAAGGTATTTCCTCACAGGCGATCTGCCTGCTTATTTAATGATAGAAAAGAAGAGGTGTTTATGAACTACGAATTACATGACATTCGTCCGGAAGATTATGACGAACTTAAGAAGTATTTTATGCTTCGCCATCCGGGCACTTGTGAAAATATCATTTTAGACACATATTTATGGAAGAATTATTACGACACAAAATATTTTAAATGGGATAAAGGTCTGGTTTGGCTCTATTCCAATAAAGATGAGGTGTTTACATGGACACCCCTCTCAAAAACAGAGGATTTAAAGGAAGGTTTCGAAATCACAAAGAAATATTTCAATGAAGAATTGGGAATGAAACTGAAGATGTATCTTGTAGATGAGGAGGCAGTGAAGGTTCTGGATCTGCCGGAAGATCAGTATATTGTCGAAGAAGAGCGAGACTACTTTGATTATGTTTATGATGCAGAGAAACTCCGAACTCTTTCCGGCAAGAAGTATCATAAAAAGAAAAATCATGTGAATGCTTTTCTGAAAAACTATGAGGGACGTTATGAATTCCGATTGATGTGCTGTTCAGAAGAAGGACAGGTTCAGGAGTTTCTGGAACGCTGGCAAAGGGACAGAAATATTGAGGACGAGTATAATCGTGTGGATTATGAGCTTGAAGGCATCAAGTATATTCTTGGGAATTGTCAGATGCTTAAAATGATCATGGGCGGTGTCTATATTGATGGAAGATTGGAAGCCTTATCCATAGGAAGTTACAGCTATGAAGAAAAAACGGCGTATATCCATGTGGAAAAGGCCAATCCGGAAATCCGGGGATTGTATCCATTCATTAACCGGGAATTCCTGAGACAGGCATTTGAAGAGGCTGAATTTGTTAATCGTGAAGATGATATGGGGCTGGAAGGTTTGAGAAAAGCAAAATTGTCTTATCATCCTGTAAAGCTTGTAAAGAAATATAATATTATAGAAAAATGATAAATATTCGATATTTGGAAAATGAAGAAAAAATAAATATAAGGCCTTTGTACGAAAAGACCTTTGATGACTCGAAGGAATTTGTAGATTATTATTTTGATGGACCGGTTTACGATAATGACGTATTGGTTCTGGAAAATGAGGGTGAGATCCTGTCCATGCTGCAGCTTGTTCCGAAACGTATGGTGTATCAGGGGGACATTTGTCTTGTTCATTATATTTATGCAGTGGCAACCGATGAAAACCATCGCCATTGCGGTTATATGGAAAAGCTGCTGGAGCGAGCCTTTGATGACCTTACGAAAAAGGGGGAGCCTTTTACCTATCTTGTTCCGGTGAATCCGGCTGTTTATAAAAAGTTTGGGTTCCGGGTGGCCTACCTGAAACCAAAATACAAATTTAAACAGGAACCCTGTCAGATGAAGGTCTATCATCCGAATAAGATGGACAGCGTGATTCTGACCGGATTGAGCCGACAGATTCTCACCTCTGGATATGATACGTATCTTGTCCATGATGAGGCATATTTTGATCAGCTTTTTACGATGCTTGAACTGGAAAAAGGGTACCTGATCTACCATATGGAGGGGGAAAAACTGACCGGATATACATTGGTAACGGCTGATGGGGAGATTTTTGAATCCTTATTCCGGATTCAGCCGCCGGAGATCGTTCCGACCGGATATACACCATGGGTGATGGTTAAAAATCTGCGGGAGGACTGCAGAGTCGGAAGGATGTGTATTAATGACGAAACATAAAATTTCGCCTTTACACGAACCGGGCCAAAATATATACTTATAATAGATAAACAGGGAGGTACAGTGAAATGAAACTTTATAATACATTGACTCGGAAAAAAGAGGAATTCGTTCCTGTAGAAGAGGGCAAGGTACGCATGTATGTGTGCGGACCGACGGTATATAACTATATCCACATTGGTAATGCACGTCCGATGATCGTATTTGATACCGTACGCCGTTATTTTGAATATAAGGGCTACGATGTCAACTATGTATCCAACTTTACAGATGTTGATGATAAAATTATTAAAAAAGCAAATGAAGAGGGTGTGGATGCCTCTGTTATTTCAGAAAGATATATTGTCGAAGCGAAAAAAGATATGGATGCTTTAAATGTGAAAGAGGCGACAACTCATCCAAAGGCTACAGAAGAAATCGACGGAATGATCGAGATGATCGAAACTCTGATCGAAAAAGGCTATGCCTATGCGAAAAATGGTACTGTTTTCTACCGTACACGTAAATTTGAAGGCTATGGCAAATTGTCTAAGAAGAATATCGATGACCTCACAGCAGGTATCCGTATTGCTGTCGATGATGAAAAAGAAGATCCAATGGACTTTGTTCTTTGGAAACCAAAGAAAGAGGGAGAGCCATCCTGGTCATCTCCATGGGGTGAAGGCCGTCCGGGCTGGCATATTGAATGTTCAGTCATGTCCAAGAAATACCTTGGAGAAGAAATCGATATTCATGCCGGTGGTGAAGACCTGATTTTCCCTCACCATGAAAATGAAATTGCACAGAGTGAAGCTGCCAACGGCAAACCATTTGCTAAATATTGGCTCCACAACGGATTTTTAAATATTGATAATGTGAAGATGTCCAAATCCCTCGGCAACTTCTTTACTGTTCGTGAGATCAGCGAAAAATATGATCTGCAGGTACTTCGTTTCTTTATGCTCAGTGCCCATTACAGAAGTCCACTGAACTTCAGTGCAGATTTAATGGCAGCATCCAAGAATGGTTTGGATCGTATTTTAACAGCGGTGAACCGTCTGGACGAAATGCAGGGTCAGGACAGACCTCTGACAGATGAAGAAAAAGCTGTACTGGTACAGGTGGATGAGCTTGTTAAGAAATTTGAAGATTCCATGGAGGATGACTTTAATACAGCCGATGCGGTTTCTGCTATTTTTGAACTGGTTAAACTGGCCAATATCAATGTGACAGGTGAATCTTCCAAAGAACTTGTGAAAACAGTTCTTGCTACAATTAAAAAACTGTGTGATGTTCTTGGTATTATTACAGAACATGAAGAAGAACTTCTCGATGCAGATATTGAAAAACTGATCGAAGAACGTCATGCAGCCCGCAAAGCGAAAAACTTTGCAAGAGCGGATGAAATTCGTGATCTGCTGGCTGCTCAGGGCATTCTTCTGAAGGATACAAGAGAGGGTGTCAAATGGTCGAGAGCATAAAAGAACTGGATTTGAAATTCCGGGAGACCTTTGGCCTGAAAGAAGTGGATTTAAAGACCTATTCCCCTCTGACGCTGGCCTATATTGGTGATGCAGTCTATGAAATGGTGATCCGTTCCCTTGTTGTTGAGCAGGGGAACGCGCCTGTAAATAAGCTGCATAAACGTTCAAGCCGTCTGGCAAAGGCAAAGACACAGGCAGAGGCGGCAGTCAAACTTCTGGAGGTATTTACAGAGGAAGAGATGGCGGTTTATAAAAGGGGAAGGAATACCCGTTCCCATACCATGGCTAAAAACGCAGATATGATGGATTACCGCATGGCGACAGGGTTCGAGGCGGTTATGGGCTATCTGCATTTGAAACAGGATTATGGTCGGATCATTGAATTGATTCAACTGGGAATTGGTGACAGGTTAGGAGAATAGAGATGGGATATGAAGAATTTAAAATAGAGGGACGAAATCCGGTTATGGAGGCATTTCGTTCAGGAAGAACCATTGATAAGCTGTTTATATTGGATGGGTGTGAAGACGGACCGGTAAAATCCATTATTCGTATGGCGAAAAAACAGGATACCTATATCCGTTTTGTAAAGAAAGAACGTCTGGATCAGCTTTCTGAAACACATCAGCATCAGGGCGTGATCGCTGTGGCAGCTGCTTACAGCTACAGTACAGTAGAAGACATTCTTGCTGCAGCCAGGGAGAAGAATGAAGATCCTTTTGTATTTATTTTGGACGGTATCGAAGATCCGCATAATTTGGGAGCGATTATCCGTACAGCCAATCTGGCCGGAGCCCATGGCGTGATCATTCCAAAACATCGTGCTGTCGGCTTGACGGCGACGGTCGCAAAGACGTCTGCAGGTGCATTAAACTATACGCCGGTTGCAAAGGTGTCTAATATCGGTCAGACCATTGATCAGCTCAAAAAAGAAGGGCTTTGGTTTGTGTGCGGACATATGGGTGGCGAAGTAATGTACCGTTTGAATTTAAAAGGACCGATCGGTCTTGTTGTGGGCAATGAAGGCGAAGGTGTCAGCCGTCTTGTGCGTGAAAAGTGTGATTTTGTTGCATCTATACCGATGAAGGGAGATATTGATTCACTGAATGCTTCTGTGGCAGCCGGTGTATTGGCTTACGAAATCGTACGACAGAGGATGAATTAATGACAGATATTCAAGCTGATGAATTATTAGTACTCCAGTGCCGCCAGGGAGATCGGGCGGCATTGGATGTTATTATGGAAAAATACAAACCGCTGGTCATAAAAAAGGCCCGTTCTATGTTTTTGATCGGCGGGGAAACGGAAGATCTCATCCAGGAAGGCATGATCGGACTTTTTAAGGCGGTTCAGGATTTTAATCCGGAGAAAGAGGCCTCATTTTACAGTTTTTCAAAGCTGTGTATTGACCGTCAGATTTATTCGGCGGTGACCAGTGCCGGAAGAAAAAAGCATAGTCCGCTGAACGGTTATGTTTCCCTCAGTGATGCTTCCGAACTGGAGCGGGAGGAACAATGGAATCAGGCGTCTGTGCCTTCGATCAGTCCGGAGGAGGCCATTATCGACAGGGAGCGTATGGAGATCATCCGGGAAAAACTGGATGAAAGATTAAGCCCTATGGAACTGACGGTGATGCAATTGTTTTTGGAAGGATACAGCTACGCTCAGATGGCCGAACGGTTGGGTAAAAAGCAAAAGTCTGTGGATAATGCCCTGCGTCGTATCAAGGCAAAACTTCAGGATATTTTAGATGGTATGAACCGGTAGGAAATAGAAAACAGTTGACAAAAATATATTTATATATTATAGTAATTAGGCAGTTTGCAGAATGCTGATGTGGCACAGTCGGTAGCGCGCATCCTTGGTAAGGATGAGGTCGGCGGTTCAAGTCCGCTCATCAGCTCAATAAAAACCTTGTAGTCGCTAATGAGAGCATCTACAGGGTTTTTTCGTTTGATACTATATTTATTATAAAGATAAGGAGGCTGTCATGATTAAACCAGGTGGCGAAACAGTGCTTTTATATAATATAGACCCGGAAAAGGGACGCAAGCTTCGTTTCCTTATGGTCCGCATGGGTATGCGTATCCGCGTTGTGGCGAAGGAAGATTACGGCAAGGCAATTGGTACGCTTGCAGGAATGAAAGATGTGACTTTGGAAACTCCGGATTATCCTGTGGAATATTTTCAGGATGAGATGATGGTCATGAGGGGATTTACAGAGGGACGGCTGGACATGTTCCTTCAGGCTATGCGTAAAGAAGGAATCGGTCGAATCGACTATAAAGCGATTCTTACACCGAACAATTGTCGCTGGAATTCCTGGCAGTTATATGAGGAATTGAAAAAAGAGCATGAGCAAATGCATCAAAACCAATAAGAGTGGGAATAAATGGCAGACAAATGCCATGTAATATGGTAGAATAAAAAGACGAATTGTCAGGAGGCAGATGTTATGGAAGAAAAAGAAACAGTTGTATCGAAAAATTTTATCGAACAGATTATTGATAAAGATTTGGAAGAAGGACATGTGCATGCAGTCGCTACGCGTTTCCCTCCGGAACCGAACGGCTATCTTCATATCGGACATGCCAAATCTATTTTATTAAATTATGGCTTGGCCCAGAAATATAATGGAAAGTTTAATCTCCGTTTTGATGATACAAACCCGACAAAAGAAAAGACAGAGTTTGTACAGTCAATTATCAAAGACGTGGAATGGCTTGGAGCAAAATATGACGGTGAGGTACGTTTTGCATCCAATTATTTCCAGGAAATGTATGAATGTGCAGTTAAGCTGATCAAAAAAGGCAAAGCTTATGTATGTGATCTCAGTGCGGATGAAATTCGTGAGTATCGTGGTACATTAAAAGAACCAGGAAAGGAAAGCCCATACAGAAACCGTTCCGTTGAAGAAAACCTTGCATTATTTGAAGGTATGAAAAATGGCGAATACCCGGATGGATCAAAAGTTCTTCGTGCGAAGATCGATATGGCGTCTCCGAATATGAATATGCGTGACCCGGTTATTTATCGTGTGGCACGTATGACACATCACAATACAGGTGATGCATGGTGCATTTATCCGATGTACGATTTTGCTCATCCGATTGAAGATGCGATCGAGGGTATTACCCACTCCATCTGTACATTGGAATTTGAAGATCACCGCCCATTGTATGAATGGGTTGTAAGAGAACTTGAATATGTTGAACCGCCAAAACAGGTGGAATTTGCAAAACTTTATTTGACCAATGTTGTCACCGGCAAACGTTATATCAAACGTCTTGTTGATGAAGGTATTGTTGACGGATGGGACGATCCGCGTCTTGTGACGATCGCAGCCCTTCGCCGTCGTGGCTTTACACCGGAATCCATCCGTACATTTATGGAACTTTGCGGTGTTTCCAAGAGCAACAGCTCTGTAGATTATGCGATGCTCGAGTACTGCATCCGCGAGGACTTAAAACTTAAGAAATCCCGCGTTATGGCCATTCTTGATCCGATCAAAGTTATCATTGATAACTATCCGGAAGGTCAGGTAGAATACTTCGACGTGGTGAATAACCAGGAAAATGAAGAGATGGGTGTGCGTCAGGTACCATTCTGTCGTGAACTTTATATTGAAAGAGAAGACTTCATGGAAGAGCCTCCAAAGAAATATTTCCGTCTTTTCCCAGGCAATGAAGTACGTCTGATGAATGCATATTTTGTTAAATGTGTGGATTACAAGAAAGATGAAAATGGCAATGTTACAGAGATCCATTGTACGTATGATCCGGAGACACGCAGCGGCAACGGATTTACTGGCCGTAAGGTAAAAGGCACGATCCATTGGGTAGCAGCTCCGACAGCTGTAAAAGCGACTGTGCGTCTTTACGAAAATCTTGTGGATGAATCCAAAGGTGTTTACAATGAAGATGGTTCACTGAACCTCAATCCGAATTCATTGACTGTATTGGAAAATTGTTACCTTGAACCGTCACTTGCAGAAGCAAAAGCCGGTGACAGTTTCCAGTTCGTTCGAAACGGATATTTCTGCGTAGATGAAAAGGACAGCAAACCGGATGCACTGGTATTCAATCGTATTGTTTCATTGAAGAGTTCTTATAAACCAGGAAAATAACAGACAAATGATAAGGGATGCAGATCAGACTGTATCCCTTTTTCCATGTGGTGTGGAAGAATATTTGCGTATGGATTTTATATGAAAATGATACAGAAATTAGAAAAAGTGTATAATTTAAAAAACAGAGAAAAAACGAAAAAACAAGAGATATTTTAAGAAAAACGGGAATATACTATAAAAATAGAAACCTGTAAAAGGTTGCAACTTGGAGGGTTTTAAAATATGATATACCCATGGTTAGCACTCAAAGAGAATGAGTGCTAATAAATGAAAGGAATCGTTAGGAGGAATTTAGATATGAAATTAAGACCATTAGGCGACAGAGTCGTATTAAAACAGCTCATGGCAGAAGAAACAACAAAATCCGGTATTGTATTAACTGGTCAGGCTAAAGAAAAACCACAGGAAGCAGAAGTTATTGCAGTAGGTCCTGGCGGTGTTGTTGACGGCAAAGAAGTTAAGATGGAAGTTGCTGTTGGACAGAAAGTTATTTATTCCAAATATTCCGGAACAGAAGTTAAACTTGACGGCGAAGAATTTATTATTGTAAGACAGTCTGATATTTTGGCTGTAGTTGAATAATTTAGTTATATATTGGAGGTAGACAGACATGGCAAAGGAAATTAAATATGGTGCAGAAGCAAGAAAAGCTCTTGAATCTGGTGTAAACCAGTTAGCAAATACTGTAAGAGTCACATTAGGACCAAAAGGAAGAAACGTTGTTCTTGACAAAACATACGGAACACCACTGATTACAAACGATGGTGTAACAATCGCAAAAGATATCGAGTTGGAAGACGCATTCGAAAATATGGGTGCACAGATCGTTAAAGAAGTTGCTACAAAGACAAACGATGTAGCAGGTGATGGTACAACAACAGCAACTGTACTTGCTCAGGCGATGATCAACGAAGGTATGAAGAACCTTGCAGCTGGTGCAAACCCGATCATCTTAAGAAAAGGTATGCAGAAAGCAACAGCATGTGCTGTAGAAGCGATCAAAGATATGAGCTCCACAATCAATGGCAAGAATCAGATCGCAAAAGTTGCTGCAATCTCTGCTGGTGACGAACAGGTTGGTGAAATGGTAGCAGAAGCTATGGACAAGGTTTCCACAAATGGTGTTATCACAATTGAAGAATCCAAGACAATGCAGACAGAACTTGAATTAGTTGAAGGTATGCAGTTTGATCGCGGATATCTTTCCGCTTACATGGCAACAGATATGGATAAAATGGTAGCAGTTCTTGACAACCCATATATCCTTATTACAGATAAAAAGATTTCTAATATTCAGGAAATCCTTCCAGTTCTTGAACAGATTGTTCAGACAGGTGCAAAACTTTTGATCATCGCTGAAGATATCGAAGGCGAAGCTCTTGCAACATTGGTTGTTAACAAATTAAAAGGTGTATTCTCCGTTGTTGCTGTTAAAGCTCCTGGTTTTGGTGACCGTCGTAAAGCAATGCTTCAGGATATTGCTATTCTTACAGGTGGTGAAGTGATCTCTGAAGAACTTGGTTATGAATTAAAAGATGTAACAATGGATATGCTTGGACGTGCTAAATCTGTTAAAGTTGAGAAAGAAAATACAATCATCGTTGATGGTATGGGTGATCCGGATGCAATCCAGGCACGTTGTGCTCAGATTCAGATTCAGGCAAATGAAACAACATCCGAATTTGATAAAGAAAAATTACTTGAAAGACTTGCAAAACTTTCCGGTGGCGTTGGTGTGATCAAAGTTGGTGCAGCAACAGAAACAGAAATGAAAGAAAAGAAACTTCGTATGGAAGATGCTCTTGCAGCTACACGTGCAGCTGTTGAAGAAGGTATCATCTGCGGTGGTGGTTCTGCATACATCCACGCATCCAAGAAGGTTGCTGAACTTGCAAACGGATTAAATGGCGATGAAAAGACAGGTGCGAACGTTGTTCTTAAAGCACTTGAAGCACCATTATTCCATATTGCTGCAAATGCTGGTCTTGAAGGTGCAGTTATCATTAACAAAGTTCGTGAAAGCGAACCAGGTGTTGGTTTCGATGCATTGAAAGAAGAATATGTCAATATGATCGAAGCAGGTATTATTGACCCTGCAAAAGTAACAAGAAGTGCACTTCAGAATGCAACAAGCGTTGCATCCACATTACTGACAACAGAATCTGTTGTTGCAGAAATTAAAAAAGATGATCCAGCCATGGGCGGAATGCCACAGGGCGGAATGGGAATGATGTAATTTAAATTCAATCCGATGTCAAACACCTCTATGACGTATGTTGTAGAGGTGTTTTTTTATATAAGGAAAACCACGCGATAGTCGCGTGGTTCTGTATAGCTTAAGCGATGGGTAATAAAAATAAAACTCCTAATGTGTATAATATAAACGTGACCTGCCAGTTACGTAAATAAAACACATTAGGAGGACAGTATAATGACAAATCAAAATACCGATGTTAGAAGTTTAGCACATACAAAATGGAATTGCAAATACCATGTG
>JAXJRF010000219.1:0-2720 GCA_036310765.1 Frisingicoccus sp. | reverse complement strand
TTATTGCTGCGCAAACGTAAAAGCTGGATATTCTGGTTGTTGATGAGCCTGATTTTGGCAGTTTCATTGGGAGGTATCGCGGTACCAATCTATTATGCCTGGCATAGACTGGAACTGACAGATTATTTTGAAAGTCAGGAAAAAGCGACGTATTTTATTGATGACAATTATGTTTTTCCGTCGAATGTGGAATTAACATTTCCGGAGGAGAAACGGAATCTGATCTACATTTTTCTGGAGTCGATGGAGACGACTTACGCAGATAAGGAAAATGGTGGAGCCTACGATGTGAATTACATCCCTGAATTGACGGAGTTGGCTAAAACCTATGAAGATTTTTCGGGGTCAGACCCGAATCTGAATGGCGGGTATGTGACAACCTGTGCGAGCTGGACGATCGCAGCAATGTTTGCCCATTCTTCCGGACTTCCGTTGAAAATTCCCTTTGACGGCAATGCGATGGATACCCAGAGTGAGTTTTTGCCGGGGGTTGAGACGATCGGTGATATATTAAAAGAAGAGGGCTATAATCAGACACTGTTGATTGGTTCGGACGCAACATTTGGCGGCCGTCGGCTATTTTACAGTGACCATGGTGATTTTGAGATTCATGATTATCTGTATGCACTGGAAAGCGGCAGATTGCCGGAGGGCTACCATGAATGGTGGGGACAGAGAGATTCGAAGCTGTTTGAGTTTGCGAAGGAAGAATTACTGACCCTTTCGGCTGAGGACAGTCCCTTTAATCTGACCATGCTGACGGTGGATACCCATTTTGAGGACGGCTTTGTCTGTGATCTGTGTTCGGATGAATTTGGGGATGACCAGTATGGAAATGTAATGGCTTGCTCAAGCCGCCAGGTAACGGAATTTATTGCCTGGGTTCAGGAGCAGGATTTTTATGAAAATACGACTATTGTTGTAGTTGGTGATCATCTGACGATGGATGCGGATTTTTGTGCCAATGTGGATGAAGATTATGACCGTAAGGTTTATACAGCAATCATCAATGGCGGGTCAGAAATCGCAGATTCAACGAAGAAACGTCAGTTTACAACACTGGATATGTTTCCGACAACGCTGGCAAGTCTTGGTGTTTCCATTGAAGGTGAGCGGCTGGGTTTGGGGACAAACCTGTATTCTGCGGAGCCCACATTGCTGGAAACATATGGATTTGAAGAACTCCAGGCAGGCCTTCGGGGCAAGTCGGAGCTGATTGAGTATTTTTCGAAAGATATCGATGTGTCTAAGACCGAGATTGAGACGGAGACATCGACAGAATGAAAGCAGTAAATAAAAGTCGGGAGCATATCCTTTCGGATACCTCCCGGCTTTTACGCGTTTTCAGAGCGAAACGTTTTCGTTCAGTTATTCGTTCCGCAGTTCTTTTTCTACCTGTTCAGCGAGGATTTCGATGATCTCACGTGGAAATGGGCGACTGTAGAGAATAACGCCGCATTGCTCCTTGAAATACTCGTAGCCATAATTTTGCCAGAAAGCATCGCGAAGTGTACGGAGATTCTTCTCAACTGCAGAAGGTGCAACACCATAATGCTCGGCAACTTTCACATAGACATCGTTGTAAATATGGCACAAACGAGATTCATCCTCAACCACAAGATAGATGGCATATTCCAGATAAGGATAGCCTTTGTACGCTTTGGAAATTCGTGCCCGAAGCAGAATTTCTCTAATCTTTTGTTCTAATTTTGACATTATATTTGGTGCAGATAGCAGATACTTATATTTTATACCTTGTTTCAAAATAATAAAATAGGTTTTTCGATAAAAGATGATATTTTATGGTAAAATAGTTACAAATATACATAGAAATGGGATGAGCATATATGAAATTTCTTATTATAGGAACTGGCGGAACCGGCGGATGTATCGGTGGCTATCTGGCAAAGCAGGGGGAGGACGTGACCTTTATTGCCAGAGGTGAACATTTGAAAAAAATACAGGGAAATGGACTTTCTGTGCATTCAGCCCGTTTGGGGGATTTTAATATACATCCGGTCAAAGCATGTACGATGGAGGACTATAATGAGGTGCCGGATGTTGTCTTTGTATGCGTGAAATATTATGCATTGGCGGAGGCAGCCAGTTTTTTGCAAAGAGCAGCCGACCGGCATACGATGGTCATTCCGATATTGAATGTCTATGGAACGGGAAGTAAGATGCAGCAGGAACTGGACTGTATGGTGCTGGATGGATGTGTCTATATCTTTTCCATGATTGGAGGTCCTGGCCTGATCGTTCAGCCGACACCAATTTTTAGAATGTTCTTTGGTTTCCGTAAAGACCAGAGGAAGACGACGGAACAGGAAAAACGGATGCTGGAGCTTGAAGAGATATTGAATCGGGCGGGAATTGAAGCCCATTACAGTTTAAATATTGAAAAGGATGCCCTTCAGAAGTTTTCCTTCGTTTCACCGATGGGTGCTGCCGGGCTGTATTATAATGCTCAGGCGGCAGATTTTATGGTGGAAGGTGAAAAACGGGAGATGTTTTTTGCGCTTGTCCGGGAGGTTGAAGCCGTTGGCAATGCCATGGGGTTGACCTTTGATGTGGATCTTGCGGAGAATGCGGGAAATATTCTGGCGGGTCTTACGCCGGAGGCGACGACGTCCATGCAGAGGGATGTGGAATCGGGCGGCCGGTCGGAGGCAGACGGGCTGATTCATGAGATGGTCCGTCTGGGAGAAAAATACCATGTG
>JAXJRF010000218.1:0-3357 GCA_036310765.1 Frisingicoccus sp. | reverse complement strand
TCTTCCTGTTTATCCAATTCTTCATCTGTTGTTTTCTGCCATACTTCCGGAAGACCTTCACCGCAGTCCATGGTAGATTTTGCAAGTTTGGCACGAAGACCAGCCTGTGCAACACCGCGGGCCATACCAGCTACATGCTGTCCGCCTGGTTCTGCGAAGGATGTACATCCACATTTGATCTGTTCAAGACAGCAGGCCAATGTGGAAACGTAAGAATCTTCTTCCGTCATATTGCTTTCATATGGCCAGATACGATCATGCAGCCATGTCAAGAGATTTACATCATCTCCCAGGCCTCTGCCAAGCTGCTGAGATGTATGGACATGAGTGTTGACCAATCCCGGCATAACGATCTTGCCTTTACAATCGATCACTTCATCCACATCTTCATCCAGATCAAAATATCCGACTTTACTGATCTTATCATCAACTACGAGGACACTGCCCTCGGAGTATACTTCTTCTTTGTCATTCATTGTAATAACAAATGCATTTTTCAATAATGTTTTCATAAAAAATCTGCATCTCCTCTGTTTAACTATGTTCATCATAACGAATTATGTTCGGTTTATCCTGCGAACAGTGTTCATTATATCGAACCATGTTCGTTTTGTCAATCCATTTTGTATAAAATTTAATGTTTGACGAATCCAGATTTTTTATATATAATACCAAATTAAAAATGGAGGTATGTTATGACAGATTTAGATTTGGCAAAAATTGGAAATATTTTAAAGAACCGTCGACTGGAAAAAAACATGTCGATTCGTGATCTATCGGCCCGTTCCGACACAGCGGCCAGCACGATCAGTCAGATTGAGACAGGGAAAACCTCTCCAAATCTGCTTACACTGAAAGCCATATGCAATGCACTGGATATTCCGGTCTATTCTTTATTTATGGAAGATGAGATTGCCAATGTACATCTCGTTCGTCATAATGAACAACAGACCTTTATTCGAAATATCAGTAACGGTAAAGCACTGGTAGAATCTTTAATTACACAGGGAAAAAACGAAATGTGGGGAGCGGTCATTGATATCCCGACAGATTCGGATTCCGGTTCTTTTGCTCACCATGGCGGTGAAGAACTCGTATTTGTTCTGGAAGGACGTCTCCGCTTTGAACTGGAAAACTATCGAAACTATGAACTTGAAAAATATGATACATTGTATTATCCGAACTATGTCGGTCATCGTTGGATCAATGAGTATGATGAGGACGCTAAAATACTGATCATATCCACATCGCCTTATAAATTTTAAGCTGCATATGACTTTCTCGTGCCATATGCAGCCAATGAACAGGTTATCCCAAAAACGTATACCAGTAACCAAAATCGCTGCTGCTGTCGCCGCCTTCCCGAATCGGTTTAAAATCCCGAAATCCAAACATATTGGCCATAAAAGCTTCTCTGGAATGATGGGTTCCCGGAACACCTAAAATATAAGTTTGATGCCCGCTGACATCCTGTTTCATCCGAGCAAGGATTAGATGCCGGTAACTGTAATAACCATGGAGAAGGAAACTGTTATTGCCATAGGACCAGCAATCGATCGGCATCATTCCAATATCCTGGGGTTCCAGCCGGACGCAGGCATCAAAGGCATCATCGTCAAAGGGATACATGCCCGGACATTGTTCGATAATTTTACCAAAATTTCGGCTCCGTTCATCCATTTCCAGGGTGACCGGGGCCTCTTTATTTTCAATTTCTTCTGTCGTCAGGGACGTTTCCTCCAAGGCCTCTGTCTCAGATTCTTCCGGCGTCGTCGCCGTCGTTGTCTCCTCTTCCTTAATTGTCGATCTCGTTTCCGCCTTCCCAGTGGTCGGTTCCAATTCCGTTTTGGGTTCTGGCTCCGATTCCGGCTCTTGTTCTGCCGTCAATTCCCCGGTGACTTCCTCCGGCGGTTCTGTGTCGTCCCATTCGGTGACAAATCGTCCCATATCCAGATCCCCCTGATCCCAGCGGGTACCATAGAACCGATCTCCCTCACCTTTAATGATCATACCGGACATCTGCTCCAGACGATATCCCGAACCGGCAATATTATCCGAAAACGTCCGAAAATTCCACTCACTCCCATGATTTTTTATCTGAACATCCCCGATATAGATGCCCCTGAGCTCCTGTCCAAATCTTATAAACATATATACTTTAAATCGTCCCATTCCCGTATAAACATTTTTTAAGGACAGCCCGACCCTGCACTGGCCATTGCGGCTCTCCACCTTCACAAAGCCGGCATTCATGCTTTTTATCCCATTTTCATATAGATAAATGTAGGAAATAAACCGACGATAATCCGACATAAAAAAATCCCCCTTTTTGACTATCCTATGCGAAGTCCAGGGGGATTATATCTGTTTTATTTATGAATTTTTCCATACATGATATTCGAAAGCTCGGCAAACTGCTCCAATGTCAATGCCTCGCCCCGTACCGTCTCTAGCAGACCGGCTTCTGTGATCGATGCAACGATCTCTTCCTTTGTCAGCGGGAATAATCCGGAATTCTTAAGACCATTCTGAAGAGTCTTTCGTCTCTGATTAAAGGACGCACGAATAATGTTAAACATCAGTGTCTCATCCTCCACATGTACCACCGGTTCTTCGTGTCGTGTCAGACGAATAACAGCCGAATCCACATTTGGTCTTGGGATAAAGCAGTTGGCAGGCACATTAGCCACAAGATAGGGTTTGGCATAATACTGGACCGCCAGCGAAAGTGCCCCATAATCCTTACTTCCCGGTCCCACCTTCATTCGATCTGCTACTTCTTTCTGTACCATGACTGTAATATTGTCAATCGGCACATGACTTTCGAACAGCCCCATAATGATCGGTGTGGTAATATAGTACGGAAGATTGGCAACAACCTTGATCGGTTTGCCCCCATTCTTCTCCATCGCCAGAGCACGAATGTCAACTTTCAGAATATCTTCATTGATAACGGTGACATTATCATAGGCCGATAAGGTTTCCCCCAGAATAGGGATCAGCTTTTTATCGATCTCAACCGCAGCTACTTCCCGGGCAGCCTCAGCCAGATACTGGGTCATCGTTCCGATTCCCGGGCCAATCTCCAGAACAAAATCATCCTTCGTCACTTCTGCCCCGTTGATAATCTTGTTGATCACATGATCATCGATCAGGAAATTCTGACCGAATTTCTTCTGAAAATTAAAACCGTACTTCTTAATGGTTTCTATTGTTTTTTGTGGATTGGATAACTTTTCCATGTACAACTCCTCTAATCAAAATCCGTTCACCGGATATTTATCTGCAAAGCTCATCTGCAAGCATATCCATCTGAACCCTGTTCTCTTCATTCATTGCAGATAAAATCTTTATATT
>JAXJRF010000217.1:0-2578 GCA_036310765.1 Frisingicoccus sp. | reverse complement strand
TTTGATGTGCTTGTCGGAATTAACCTTTTGCGAGAAGGGCTGGACATTCCGGAGATAACACTGGTAGCTATTCTGGATGCGGATAAAGAAGGATTTCTGCGTTCCGAGACATCGCTGATCCAGACCATTGGACGTGCAGCACGTAACTCGGAAGGTCATGTTATTATGTATGCGGACGTGGTGACAGATTCGATGAGGCGGGCCATTGATGAGACAAATCGACGTCGGAAACTGCAGCAGGCCTATAATGAAGAACATGGCATTACGCCGCAGACCATTAAGAAGGCGGTGCGTGATCTTATTGCCGTATCAAAAGCTATTGCAGAAACAGAAGATCAGCTTATGAAAGATCCGGAATCTATGACACGCAAAGAATTATCCGGTCTGATCAAGAAGATTGAAAAGCAGATGCGTGCAGCGGCAGCAGAACTGAATTTTGAACAGGCTGCGGAGCTTAGAGATAAGTTGATTGAATTGAAGAAAATATTAGAAGAAATAGAATAGCACGCGTAGATTTAGAGCTGTGAACCTTGAAAAATTCGTTAAACTCCCTTTTTTTAAAAAAATTAAAAAAATTTAAAAAAAGGGGTTGACGAATGATATTAAGGAGTATATAATAGCTATTGTTGAAAGAAACATTGGGCTGTCGCCAAACGGCAAGGCACTGGACTCTGACTCCAGCATTTGAAGGTTCGAATCCTTCCAGCCCAGCTAATATTCAGGCATTTTATTAGAAATCGTTCTAGTGAAATGTCTGATTTTTTCTATACAGAGATTTTGACAGCCGCGGCAGAAAGTGCTGCATTTGTATGACCGGGAGGGGTTAAAATGTATAGGATGAATCGCAGGGTAACTTACAGCGATGTGGGGACAGATTATAAAACTGATATGGCACAGATCATTAATTATTTTCAGGACTGCAGCTGCTTTCATTCCGATTCTCTTGGAATGAATATAAAAAGTATGGACAGCCGAGGCAAGGTATGGATTATGAATGGCTGGCAGATCATTGTGGAACGTTACCCGGAATACGGCGAAGAGATTACGGTCGGCACATGGCCTTATGATTTTAAAGGTCCGATGGGACTTAGAAATTTTATGATTGAGGATGCAGAGGGCAATCGTATTGCAAAGGCCAATTCGGTATGGGTTTTCATGGATGTATCTGCAGGACGTCCGGCGAGAATTGATGAGGATATGATCGAAGCTTATAAGATGGAGCCGAGGGAAGATATGGATTATGCCGGAAGAAAGATTAAGGTTTCCGGAGATTTTGAAAGAATGGAAGCTTTCCGCGTTACCGCAGATTGTCTGGATACCAACAGACATGTCAATAATGGCCGTTTTGTGGCTATGGCCCAGGAATATCTTCCAGAGCATTTTAAAACGAGACAGCTTCGTGTGGAATATAAACACTCGGCGTTCCATGGAGATATTTTGATTCCGAAACGCCAGATAGCAGATGGAAAAGTGATTATACAGATTGAGAATGCAGAGGGCACTGTGTGTGCTGTCATTGAGTTTGCAGAATAGGAGCATAGAATGATAAAATTAGGAGAAAAACAGATTTTAAAAGTAGTTCGAATGAAAGATTTCGGCATGTATGTTGGGGATGAAACCGAAGCCATTCTTCTTCCAAGAAAATATGTGCCGGTGGGAACAAAGGTTGGAGATTCTGTCGAGGTTTTCGTTTACAGAGATTCCAGTGACCGTCTGATCGCTACAACAGAAGAACCGGCATTGACATTGGGACAGGTTGCGTCTCTTAAAGTGAAAGAAACAGGTAAGATTGGGGCATTCCTGGATTGGGGACTTGAGAAGGATTTGCTGCTGCCATTTAAAGAGCAGTCGGTTCAGGTTCGTCCGGGAAAGAGTTATCCTGTCGCTTTATATATTGATAAAAGCAAACGTCTCTGTGCAACGATGAAGATTTATGAATATCTTTCCAGTGAATCGCCATATGAAAAAGATGCGGTTGTACAGGGAATTGTCTATCAGGTCAATCCAAATATCGGAGTTTTTGTTGCTGTTGACGGCAAATACCATGGTATGATTCCAAAGAAAAATGCCCATGGCAATTTTAAAGTTGGGGATCCGGTTCAGGCACGTGTTGTTGCTGTGCGTGAAGACGGA
Organism: Frisingicoccus sp.; assembly: GCA_036310765.1. Classification (GTDB taxonomy): domain Bacteria; phylum Bacillota; class Clostridia; order Lachnospirales; family Lachnospiraceae; genus Frisingicoccus. The sequence continues at coordinate 445 of JAXJRF010000217.1, read as the reverse complement.
AAGTTGGAATTGAGTGTGCGTGAGCGTGTGGAATTCCAGATTTCGAAGGATGCTGAAACACTGATAGAAGTGATTGAAAGTTATGATGGTGTCCTTCCATTTACAGAAAAGGCTTCTCCGGCAGTTATCGAACGTGAATTGAACATGTCCAAGGCTGCATTTAAGCGGGCTGTCGGCCATTTGCTTAAAGCTAAAAAGATTAGGATCGATCAAGGAAAGATCCGGGCGAATACAGGTGAATAAATGAAATGATCAAGAGCAGTTTCTCAGTGGAGGGGAAACTGCTTTTTTACATAGATATGCTGGGTTTGTGTATAAAATAATATGAAAATATTAATTAGTATAACTAAAATATTACGAAAAGATTACAAAAACAATTGACATGGGATAAGGCTTTTGATAAAATGCTATTTGTAACAAGTATGTAATATTTAGGAGGTATATA
>JAXJRF010000216.1:0-16364 GCA_036310765.1 Frisingicoccus sp. | reverse complement strand
TAAATATCGGCTGTGGCAATATCCTTAAATACATAAAGGGGCAAGGCGACTTTGAATACGTATTTGTCCGCTACGGTCGTAAATTCCTTATTAAAGATGCCGACCTGCATAAGGATCCAGCCAATGATGATGACGATAAAAATGGGCAGGGTAGCATTCAGACTAAAAATAAAATTTTCCATGATGTTATTTCTCCTTTGAAGATTTATAGAAGTCAATAAAATGCTGAACAGCCGTTTCGTGCTGTCGCTTTTTCATATGGGCAAATCCGATTTCACGACGGTGGATCGGGATGTCCAGAGGAATTTCAACCAATGTGCCTTCAGATAATTCGGTCTCGACAAATTCTTTGATGACACAGCCAACGCCAAGGCCGATTTTGGCAAATTCAATGAGTAATTCCATGGAAGTTGCCTCGATGGTACGATTGGCCTGAAGATGATTGGCAGTCAGATAATCATCAATATATTTTCGTGTCATATTTTCCTTATCCAAAAGCATCAGAGTGGCCTTTTCAAACAAACATCGACCGCAGTTCTGTTCTTCTGGTGTCAGATCCAGATTGGTCAGATAAGCGGGTGAGGCCACAAAAATATCCTGAATCGTTCCGAGGGAGTAAAAGTCCAGTGAGCGAAGGCTATCTGGGCGGGCAACAAGACCGATGTCGATCTTGCCCGAATCCAAAAGTCCCAACGTCTGATTCGAGGAAAGACAGGAAATCAATATTTTGATATGGGGGAAATGTTCAATAAATTCCTGCAGATAGGGAACGAGAATAAACTTGCAGAGGGTATTGCTCGCTCCGATATGAAGGTTCCCCATAGCCATCGAATTCATTCGCCGGATCTGTTCCTCGCCGATATCAATGGACTCAAAAGCTGTTTTTACATGTTCGTAAAGAATCCGGCCTTCTGCAGTTAGTGTAACACCGCGGGAGCTTCTTGAAAAGAGCTTTACTCCCAAACTTTCTTCCAGCCGGCTGATCGATTTGCTGACCGCCGGCTGACTGTTGTAGAGCTGTTTTGCCGCCTGGGAAATATTGCCGGTATTGGCGACGGTATAAAATATTTTGTATAAAGATAAATGATGTTCCATTGTTTACCTCTTCTATAACTCTATTTTATGGAAAATATTCGTAATATGTATTTCTATTATATCCTAAAATGTGATATTCTATCAATATCTATCTTGAAAAGTAAGAACGTAATATAAAGGAGGAATTCATTATGGGAATGACAATGACCCAGAAAATTTTAGCATCTGCAGCAGGCTTGGAGGAAGTACATGCCGGACAGTTGATTATGGCCAATCTGGATTTGGTTTTAGCAAATGATATTACAGGACCGGTTTCCATCAATGAAATGGAAAAATTTGATAAAAAAGGTGTTTTTGACAAGGATAAGGTTGCTTTGATCCCAGACCATTTTTCACCGAATAAGGATATCCAGTCTGCACAGAACTGTAAATGTATGCGTGAATTTGCTCGTGCCAATGATGTCACACATTTCTATGAAGTTGGTGAGATGGGTATTGAGCATGCACTTCTCCCTGAAAAAGGTATCGTAACAGCCGGAGACACAGTGATCGGTGCAGACTCTCATACATGTACATATGGTGCTATCGGAGCATTTTCTACAGGTGTCGGAAGTACAGATGCAGCCTGTGGTATTGTTACAGGTAAAGCATGGTTTAAAGTACCGTCTGCGATCAAGGTTGTTTTGACAGGGAAACCTGCAAAATGGATCAGCGGTAAAGATATTATTTTACATTTGATCGGTCTGATCGGTGTGGACGGAGCTTTGTATCGCTCTCTGGAATTCGTTGGTGACGGTATTCAGTACCTTTCCATGGATGATCGTTTTACAATTGCCAATATGGCCATTGAAGGCGGTGCAAAGAACGGTATTTTCCCAGTAGATGATCTTGCTCTGGCATACATTAAAGAACACAGTGACAAACCGTATAAAATTTTTGAAGCTGATGAAGATGCTGAATATGATGAAACAATTACAATTGATTTAAGCACCTTGAAACCAACGGTTGCCTTCCCTCATCTTCCAGAAAATACACATCCGATCGATGAAATCGAAGATATCGCGATTGATCAGGTTGTTATTGGTTCCTGTACAAACGGACGTTTTGAAGATTTGAAGATTGCAGCAGAAATTATGGCTGGAAGAAAGATTGCAAAAGGTATTCGTGTGATCATTATTCCTGCAACACAGAAGATTTATCTGGATGCGATGGAAGCAGGTTACATTAAGACATTTATCGAAGCAGGTGCGATCGTAAGTACACCTACATGCGGCCCTTGCCTCGGCGGATATATGGGTATCCTTGCCGAAGGTGAAAAATGTGTTTCCACAACAAACCGTAACTTTGTCGGACGTATGGGACATGTAACATCTGAAATTTATCTGGCAAGCCCGGCAGTTGCAGCAGCAAGTGCAATCACAGGAAAGATTTCCTGCCCATGTGAATTAGATTAAGGAGGTACTTATTAATGAAAGCATTTGGTTCAGTTTTTAAATATGGTGACAATGTAGATACAGACGTTATTATTCCTGCAAGACATTTGGCAACAACAGATCCGAAAGGCCTGGCTGCCCATTGTATGGAAGATATTGATACAGAATTTGTAAAAAAAGTAAAAGAAGGCGACATTATGGTTGCCCGCAAAAATTTTGGCTGCGGTTCTTCCCGCGAGCATGCACCGATTGCCATTAAAGCATCTGGTATCAGCTGTGTAATCGCAGAAACCTTTGCGAGAATCTTCTATAGAAATGCAATTAATATTGGACTTCCAATTATTGAATGTAAAGAAGCTGCTGAAAAGATTGAAGCAGGCGATCAGGTTGAAATTGATTTTGACAGCGGTATGATCTACAATCGTACAAAAAATGAATCTTATCAGGGTGAAGCATTCCCTCCTTTCATGCAGGAACTGATTGCAGCTGGCGGTCTGATCAATTACATGAATCAGAATAAATAATTCGAAGGGAAAGGAAGAGAAGAATGAATTACAATATCGCAGTTATTAAAGGTGACGGTATCGGTCCTGAAATCGTGACAGAAGCGATGAAGGTTCTTGACAAAGTAGCAGAAAAATATGGACATACATTTAATTATACACAGGTGTTGATGGGCGGATGTTCCATCGATGCCACAGGTGTTCCTTTGACAGATGAAGCCATTGAAACATGCAAAGCAAGTGATGCGGTTTTACTTGGTTCCATCGGCGGAGATACAACCACATCTCCATGGTACAAACTGGAACCATCTTTAAGACCGGAGGCAGGACTTTTAAAATTAAGAAAGTCCCTTGGCTTATTTGCCAATATCCGTCCGGCTTATCTTTACAAAGAATTGAAAGATGCTTGTCCGCTGAAGGATGAGATTATCGGTGACGGTTTTGACATGGTGATCATGAGAGAGCTTACAGGCGGCCTTTATTTTGGAGAAAGAAAAACAGTGGAAGAAAACGGTGTACTCAAAGCCTATGATTCTCTGACTTACGATGAAAATGAAATTCGCCGAATTGCTATTAAAGGTTTTGAAACCGCTATGAAACGCCGTAAAAATGTGGTGAGTGTGGATAAGGCCAATGTTTTGGATTCCTCCCGTCTTTGGAGAAAAGTTGTGGAAGAAGTTGCAAAGGATTATCCGGAAGTTACTTATTCCCATATGCTTGTTGATAACTGTGCGATGCAGCTTGTTAAAAATCCGGGACAGTTTGATGTGATCCTGACAGAAAACATGTTTGGTGATATTCTTTCAGATGAAGCAAGTGAAGTTACAGGTTCCATCGGAATGCTTTCTTCTGCAAGCTTAAGTGAAACAAGTCTTGGTCTTTATGAACCAAGTCATGGCTCTGCGCCGGATATCGCCGGACAGAATAAAGCGAATCCAATCGCCACAATTCTTTCCGCAGCAATGCTCCTCAGATATTCGCTGAATCTGGATGCAGAGGCAGATGCCATTGAGGCAGCTGTTCAGAAAGTGCTTGAAGATGGATACCGGACAGTTGATATTATGTCGGATGACTGCCAGCTTGTTGGATGTAAAGAAATGGGCGATGCCATTACAGAAAGAATTTAATCTGAAACAATGGAGCGAAAGCATAACAAATTCGACAAAAATGTTGCAATGTAACAAAAGTGTGTTATAATAACGAGAAAAGCACTGCACTGTGCGAAAGTGTTAAAGAACGGCACTTTTATTTCAGGAGGAAAAGATCGATGAAAAGCGATGTTATAACAAAGGGGATGCAGTCAGCACCTCAGCGTTCCTTATTTAATGCTTTAGGCATGACTAAAGAAGAGATTAGCAGACCGTTGGTCGGTATCGTCAGCTCATACAATGAAATCGTACCCGGTCATATGAATATTGATAAAATTGTAGATGCAGTTAAGATGGGTGTTGCCATGGCTGGCGGTACACCGATCGTTTTCCCGGCAATTGCTGTTTGTGACGGTATTGCCATGGGTCATGTTGGCATGAAGTATTCTCTTGTGACAAGAGATCTGATTGCGGATTCTACGGAATGTATGGCAATGGCACATCAGTTTGATGCCCTTGTTATGGTTCCGAACTGCGATAAAAACGTGCCGGGCCTTTTGATGGCGGCAGCCCGTTTGAATGTTCCAACTGTATTTGTCAGCGGCGGTCCGATGCTCGCTGGACGTGTTGGCGGTGAAAAACGAAGCCTTTCCAGTATGTTCGAAGCGGTTGGTTCTTATGCAGCCGGTACAATGACAGAAGAACAAGTGGATGAGTTCGTCAATAAAGCATGTCCGACATGCGGTTCCTGTTCCGGTATGTATACAGCCAATTCCATGAACTGCCTGACAGAAGTCCTTGGTATGGGTCTTCAGGGCAATGGTACCATTCCGGCTGTTTATTCCGAACGTCTTCGCCTTGCAAAACATGCGGGTATGAAGGTGATGGAGATGCTTGAAAAGAATATCCGACCAAGAGATATTATGACAGAAAAAGCATTTATGAATGCTCTTACAGTAGATATGGCACTGGGATGTTCCACAAACAGTATGCTTCATCTTCCAGCAATCGCGCATGAAGCCGGCGTTGAGCTGAATGTGGATATTGCCAATGAGATCAGTGCAAGAACACCAAATCTTTGTCATTTGGCTCCTGCAGGTTACACTTATATGGAAGACCTCAATGAAGCCGGTGGTGTTTACGCTGTTATGAACGAATTAAACAAAAAAGGATTATTATATACAGATCTGATCACTGTAACTGGAAAGACTGTTGGCGAAAATATTGCAAATTGTGTCAATAAGAATCCGGAAGTTATCCGTCCGATCGATCATCCATACAGCGAAACAGGTGGTATTGCTGTTCTTAAAGGTAATATTGCTCCAGATTCCTGTGTTGTAAAACGTTCGGCAGTTGTACCGGAAATGATGGTACATGAAGGCCCTGCTCGCGTTTTCGATTGTGAAGAGGATGCGATCGCAGCTCTCAAAGGCGGCAAAATTGTTGCTGGTGATGTTGTTGTCATCCGTTACGAAGGTCCAAAAGGTGGTCCTGGTATGAGAGAGATGCTTAATCCGACATCTGCAATTGCAGGCATGGGACTTGGTTCCAGTGTTGCCCTCATTACAGACGGTCGATTCTCCGGTGCATCCAGAGGAGCTTCCATCGGTCATGTTTCACCAGAAGCAGCCGTAGGCGGACCGATTGCCTTAATTGAAGAAGGTGATATTATTAAAATAGATATTCCAGCCAACACGATCAACGTGGCAGTGAGTGATGAAGAGCTTGCAGCCCGCAGAGAAAAATGGCAGCCAAGGGAACCTAAGATTACCAGCGGATATCTTGCAAGATATGCTTCAATGGTTACTTCCGGTAATCGCGGAGCCATCCTTGAAATGCCTAAAGTGAAATAGAAAGAGGTTTTTGAATATGGAATTAACAGGCGCACAGATTGTCATTGAATGTCTGAAAGAACAGGGAGTTGATACGGTATTCGGATTTCCTGGAGGAGCCATTTTAAATGTATACGATGAATTGTATAAACATAGAGATGAGATTACCCACTATCTGACATCCCATGAACAGGGGGCTTCCCATGCAGCAGATGGTTATGCCAGAGCGACAGGGAAAGTCGGCGTCTGTTTTGCCACTTCCGGTCCTGGCTCTACCAATCTGGTAACAGGTATTGCCACAGCCTACATGGATTCGGTGCCGATGGTCGTCATCACATGTAACGTTGGTACCAATCTGATCGGTAAGGACAGTTTCCAGGAAGTGGATATTCTTGGCGTAACCATCCCAATAACGAAATATAATTTTATTGTCAAGTCGGTTGATAATCTGGCAGATGTGATCCGACGGGCATTTACCATTGCACAGAGCGGCCGTCCGGGCCCGGTTGTTGTGGATATCACCAAGAGTGCAACAGCAGAAAAAACCGAATATACATATAAAAAACCAGAACCGGTTCTTCCGGATGCATCGATGATCGATGAGGAAGCTGTGGAGAAGGCAGTGACCATGATCGCTCATGCAAAACGTCCGTTTATCTTTGTCGGTGGCGGCGTCATTTTGTCGGATGCCTCAGAAGAATTGCGAAAATTTGTTAAGAAGATAGATGCACCTGTTGCAGATTCGCTGATGGGTAAGGGAGCTTTTGACGGCACTGATGACTATTATGCGGGAATGCTTGGTATGCATGGAACGAAAGCTGCGAATTACGGCATAAGCCAGAGTGACCTGGTAGTTGTTGTTGGATCGCGTCTTTCCGATCGTGTTATCGGTAATCCAAAGACATTTTTAAGCAAGGCCAAAATCCTTCAGATCGATGTGGATGCATCAGAAATTAATAAAAATATTGTGGTCGATCATTGCATTGAAGGCGATGCAAAACTTGTACTGCGAAAATTAAATGCTCAGCTGAATCAGATGGAACATAAAGAGTGGCTTCGGTATATAAATGATTTAAAGGTGAAATATCCTTTGACATATCCGAAAGATCATCTGACAGGGCCTCAGATTGTGGAAACTATCTATGAGATGACCAAGGGCGAGGCTATCATATGCACAGAAGTTGGACAGCATCAGATGTGGGCAGCACAGTATTACAAATACGATCAGCCGAGAAAGCTGATTACTTCCGGCGGACTGGGTACAATGGGGTATGGACTCGGTGCAGCTATGGGAGCGAAAGTGGCCTGTCCGGATAAAACTGTCATCAATATGGCAGGAGATGGTTGTTTCCGAATGAATTTTAATGAATTGCTGACCGCTTCAAAGTATAATATTCCGATCATTGAAGTGATTTTTAATAACGGTGTATTGGGAATGGTTCGTCAGTGGCAGACACTGTTTTATGAAAAACGATATTCAAACACTATTTTAAATGGTGGTTTTGACTATGTAAAAATTGCGGAAGCCTGTGGGTGCCGCGGAATCAATGTTACGAACAAGGAGGAACTGATTGCAGCTATGCAGGAAGCGTTGTCTGCAGATGGTCCGGTTGTCATCAATTGTCTGATCGATCAGGATGATAAGGTATGGCCGATGGTGTCTCCGGGTGGTTCGATTTCGGAAGCATTTTCGGAAGAAGACATGATTAAAAAGTAAATTATTTAAAAAGGAGATTTGAAATATGAGCAGAGTATGGAATTTTTCTGCAGGACCAGCAGTATTGCCTGTAGAAGTTTTACAGGAAGCAGCAGATGAGATGTTGGACTACAAAGGAACAGGCATGAGCGTTATGGAAATGAGCCATCGTTCCAAAGCTTTTGAAACCATTATTCAGGAAGCAGAAGCAGATTTGAGAACATTGATGAACATTCCGGAAGATTATGAAGTTCTTTTCCTTCAGGGAGGCGCTCATACACAGTTTGCTATGGTTCCAATGAACTTTATGAAAAATCGTAAAGCAGGATATGTGATCACAGGACAGTGGGCTACAAAAGCTCACAAGGAAGCAGCAATCTTCGGTGAAGCAGTTGAACTGGCTTCTTCCAAAGACAAGACATTTTCCTATATTCCGGATTGCTCAGATCTGCCGATCACAGATGACATGGATTATGTTTATATCTGTGAAAATAATACAATTTATGGAACAAAGTTCAAAACACTTCCAAATACAAAAGGTAAAGTCCTTATTTCCGACCAGTCCTCATGTTTCTTATCCGAACCGGTTGATGTGACAAAATATGGCATGATCTATGCCGGAGCTCAGAAAAATGTGGGACCTGCCGGTGTTGTTATCTGTATCGTTCGTAAAGATTTGATCACAGACGATGTTCTTCCGGGAACACCAACCATGTTAAAATATAAAACACATGCAGATAATGATTCTTTATACAATACTCCGCCTGCATATGGTATTTATATGTGCGGCAAAGTTTTCAAATGGCTGCTGAAAAATGGCGGACTTGAAGCAATGAAAGAAAAGAATGAAAAGAAAGCAAATCTTTTCTATGATTATCTTGATTCTCAGGATTTCTACAAAGGAACTGTTGTTAAAGAAGATCGTTCTTTAATGAACATTCCATTTGTTATTGGAGATAAAGATCTTGAAGATAAGTTTGTTAAAGAAGCAAAAGCAGCCGGCTTTGAAAATCTGAAAGGCCATCGTTCTGTTGGCGGTATGCGCGCAAGTATTTACAATGCTATGCCATATGAAGGTGTAGAAGCACTGATCGACTTCATGAAGAAATTTGCAGCTGAAAATAAATAAGAGGTGTTTTGATATGTATAAAATTAATTGCTTGAACCCAATTGCAAAAGTGGGCATGGATGTTTTTAATGATGCCTACGAAAAAACAGATAAATTTGAAGAAGCAGAAGTGGTTATGGTCAGAAGTGCAGCCATGCATGATCTGGATTTGCCGGAAAGTCTTCAGGCTGTTGCCAGAGCTGGTGCCGGTGTTAACAATATTCCTTTGGAAAAATGTGCAGAACAGGGTATCGTTGTATTTAACACACCAGGTGCCAATGCCAATGGTGTAAAAGAAGCTGTTCTTGCAGGTATGTTTGTTGCAGCTCGTGATATCGTTGGTGGTATCAACTGGGTTCAGTCTGAAAAAGAAGATCCTGCAATCGATAAACTGGTCGAAAAGAAGAAGAGTCAGTTTGCCGGTACAGAATTAAAGGGTAAAAAGCTCGGTGTTATCGGTCTTGGAGCGATCGGTGTTCTTGTTGCCAATGCATGTAATCGTCTTGGCATGGAAGTTTACGGCTATGACCCATATATTTCTGTCGATGCAGCATGGAGTCTTTCCAGAGATGTTAAACATATCAGTAATCTTGATGATATTTTTACAACATGTGATTTTATTACCGTTCACGTACCATTGTTGGACAGCACACGCAAGATGATCAATGCGGATGCCATTGCGAAGATGAAAGAACATGTCATTATCCTGAACTTCTCCAGAGATTCTCTTGTTGATGATGATGCTATGGAAGCAGCACTTCTTTCCGGTAAAGTTCGTCGCTATGTAACAGACTTCCCGAATGCAAGAACAGCTAAGATGCAGGGTGTTATCGCTATCCCTCACTTAGGTGCTTCCACAGAAGAATCTGAAGACAACTGTGCGATCATGGCAGCAAGACAGGTTCGCAATTACATGGAAAATGGTAATATCAAGAACTCTGTAAACTTCCCTGCATGTGACATGGGTGTATGTAAAGCAGAAGGTCGTGTAGCTATCTGCCATAAGAATATTCCTGGTATTCTTGGTAAATTGACAAATGTTTGTGCAGAAGCAGGCATGAACATCGAAGACTTGACAAACAAGAGTAAAGGTGCATGGGCATATACTATGATCGATACCAATGTGAATGCATCTGAAACGATGCTTGAAGCTTTAAAAGCTGTTGATGGTGTCGTAAAAGTTCGTAAAATTAAATAATTTTCGGAAATTAAACGGGATTGATGGAAAGGCTCTGTCAATCCTGTTTTTTTATGGTTGAAGGTGGTATAATATTTGTAACGATTATTATGAGAGGGGACTCTAAAGACCACACTGAAATGACTGTGTGAAGGAGGAGGGAACGTTTATGAAAGATAAATTATATGCCTATTTGGACAGGGAAGAGATCCGTCGGATTATCTGCTCCAAACACGATCACCCGAAACATATTTTAGGACCGCATAAAGTTAAGGACGGTATTCTTATACAGGCCTATTTTCCAGGGGCAGATAAGTGCGATGTTTTGATCAGAGGTCAGAATCGTCAGCCGATGGAAAAAGTTGCAGATGGTTTTTTCGCAGTGCTGCTTACAATGTCTGAGATTTTTAAATACCGTTTTCTGGTAAACTACGGAGATGGACATATGGTTCGATATCGGGATGCCTATGCATTTCCGACAACAATTGAAACGGAGGAAATCCGAAAATTTCAGGCTGGCATCCATTATGAAATCTATAAAGTGCTTGGGGCACATCCGATGACCGTTCAGGGTGTTCGAGGTGTACGCTTTGCTGTATGGGCACCGAGGGCTGTTCGCGTCAGCGTTGTCGGTGATTTTAATCAGTGGGACGGAAGAAGACATCCGATGCAGCGGCTTGAAGGTGATATCCATGAACTTTTTATCCCGGAACTTAAAGAGGGCGAAATTTATAAATACGAAATTAAGCACAGGAATGGGGCAATTGTTTTAAAATCGGACCCATATGGCACTTATATGCAGATGCGTCCGGACAATGCATCGGTTATCTTTAATGTTGACAAATGTCATAAGTGGCAAGATAAAAACTGGATGGCCAAAAGAAAAAAGATGGCGGGCAAAGAAAAGCCGGAGTTTATCTATGAGGTACATTTGGCGGGATTTATGCGTCCGGATGAAGTGGTTGAAAAAACAGAAGATGGCAGCGAAGTGATCGTCAAGCCTGCAGGTTTTTATAATTACAGAGAACTGGCAAAACAGATTACCAAATATGTCCTGGATATGGGCTATACCCATGTGGAATTGATGCCGATCATGGAGCATCCTCTTGATGCCTCCTGGGGCTATCAGGTGACCGGATATTATGCTCCGACTTCCCGATATGGTACGCCGGAAGATTTTATGTATTTTGTTGATTATCTTCATCAGCATGATATTGGTGTCATTCTTGACTGGGTACCGGCACATTTTCCAAAAGATCAGAATGGACTGGCAAGATTTGACGGTGAGCCTCTCTATGAAGATCCGAATCCTCAGAGGGGTGAGCATCCGCACTGGGGAACGCTGATCTTTGATTATGGACGGAAAGAGGTCAGCAACTTCCTGATCGCCAATGCTTTATACTGGGTGGAACAATACCACATCGATGGTCTTCGCATGGATGCGGTGGCATCAATGCTGTATCTGGACTATGGAAGAAATTACGGAGAATGGACACCGAATATGTATGGTCAGAATGAGAATCTTGAAGCCATTGAATTTCTGAAACATTTGAATTCCATGATGAAGAAACGTAATCCGGATGTTACTATGATCGCAGAGGAATCCACCGCCTTTCCAAAAGTGACCGGAGCTGTGGAGGATAACGGTCTGGGATTCGATTATAAATGGAATATGGGATGGATGAATGACTTCCTTCGCTATATGTCTATGGATCCACTGTTTCGCAAGTATGCTTATAATGAATTGCTGTTCAGTATGATCTATGCTTATAGTGAGCAGTATATTCTCGTTTTATCTCATGATGAAGTCGTTCATGGAAAAGGCTCTATGATCCAAAAGATGCCGGGAGAATATAAGGATAAGTTTGCGAATCTGCGTCTGGCTTACGGTTATATGGTTTGCCATCCGGGTCGGAAATTACTGTTTATGGGACAGGATTTTGCCCAGTTTTCCGAATTCACAGAAGAAAAAAGTCTGGAATGGTTTATGCTGAAGTATGACATGCATAAAAAGATGCAGGATTATATGCGGGATCTCCTTCATTTATACAGAGAATATCCGGCGCTCTATGCGTTGGATAATGATCCTCAGGGATTTGAATGGATCAACTGTATCATGCCGGAAGAAAGCATGGTTGTTCTTATGCGGCGTTCGGAAAAGAAAGAAGAAACGTTATTGGCAGTGTGTAATTTCACGCCGGTTGTTCGTCAGGACTTTAAGATTGGTGTTCCGTTTAAAGGAAAATACAAAGAGATCTTTAACAGTGATGCGGTTAAATACGGCGGGGATGGCAATGTGAATCCGAGAATGAAACAGTCCAGAGCAGAAGAGTGGGATGGAAAAGAAAATTCAATCAAAATTACTGTTCCACCGCTTGGTGTCAGCATTTTCAAATGTACGCCTTTGGAGCCAGCGAAAAAACGTAAATAATGTCGAGAATTGTACATGGGACGGTGTAGAGGCCTGTCCCTATAAAGAAAAGCGATGCCCACACTGAGAAATTTGGTGTGGGCATCGTTTATAGAATACGATCTAAATACTGGATCCATTTCTGCGTTGTTGTTTCGTCAAAACAGCGCAATGCCTTTTCGTAACAGGAGTATGCTTCGGGATGGTGTTGTTTCATCCAAATCAGGCTTTTCTTGGGCCCGAAATACGGATGGTGAACGGCATCGCAAAAAATTTCAAGCGTATCTACCAAGAGCCAATGCCATCGGAACAGGCCTTCTGCATCTGTGCGTTTTGTTCGCATAAACATTTTCTTGCACCATTCGATTTCATCTTTGATTTCATCCACTGTTTTGGCAGGCAACGTGTTTATGTATTCTAAAACAGACTGCTGTAATTTCTGTCCAACTCCGTTTGTATCAAGGATAATATTGCCGTCAAAAATTTGAATAAACTGAGCATAATCCTCAATCTGTTGAATAGCGGCGTTGGGATAAACAAAAACATCCAATTGAACATTGTTTACAAAAGATGTATCATGAAACGCCTCATGGGTTTCTGAGATCACCAAAGCATCAAAGTCACTGTTTTCGTTATTCGTTCCGCTGGCGTAGGAACCATACACAATAATCGTTTCGGGAGCGTAATTTTGCTTTATATATTTGATGATTTCTTCCATATTGTAATCCTCCACTCGCTTATTCTTTTTCTCCCTATAAAAGAAAGAGTACCGCTCTATAACTAAAATTTAGTTATGTTGCGATACTCCCTGAATTTTATAAAGCAGGTGTATTCTGGAGATACTCTTTTTCAAGAGCAATGACATTTTTCATGGCCTCTGTTCCAGGAGCACCGATCGTATTTCTCATATTCACGCAGGTTTCAAGGGAAATTGCTTCGTAAATGTCTTCTTCAAATACCGGGCTGATGGCTTTGAATTCTTCTAAAGTGAAATCATCCAGAGCTTTATTATGCTCAATTCCGTAAAGAACAAGCTGGCCAATGATACCATGGGCATCTCGGAATGGCACGCCATGTTTTACAAGATAGTCTGCAGCATCAGTAGCGTTTGTAAAGCCGTTCTTGGCACTTTTTTCCATGGCAGGCTTGTTGATCTTCATTGTCTCGATCATGCCGGTAAAGAGTTTGATACAGCCCTTTGTTGTGTCAATGGCATCGAAGGTGAATTCTTTGTCTTCCTGCATATCTTTATTGTAGGCCAGTGGAAGACCTTTCATGGTTGTGAGCAGGGACATGAGAGCACCGTAGACACGACCTGTCTTGCCGCGGACAAGCTCAGCAATATCCGGATTTTTCTTCTGAGGCATAATGCTGCTTCCTGTGGAGTAAGCATCGTCCAGCTCGATGAACTGATACTCATTCGTGTTCCAGATAATGATTTCCTCAGAGAAACGGCTCAAGTGCATCATGATCGTAGAAAGGGCACTTAAAAGCTCAATCAGATAGTCTCTGTCGGAAACGGAATCCATACTGTTGTAGGTCGGGCCATCGAAACCGAGAAGTTCGGCGGTATATGCTCGGTCTAAAGGATAGGTTGTTCCTGCAAGGGCACCTGCACCAAGCGGACATGTGTTCATACGTTTATAAATATCTGCGAGACGGCTGCGGTCACGTTTAAACATTTCAAAATAAGCACCGAAGTGGTGAGCTAGAGTTAATGGCTGGGCTTTCTGCAAATGGGTGAAACCTGGCATAAATGTTTCGGTATTTTCTTCCATGATCTTGAGGATGACATTCAGAAGTTCAAGGAGAAGTTCATCACATTCTTTGATCTCATCGCGGGTATAGAGTTTCATATCCAACGCAACCTGGTCGTTGCGGCTTCTTCCTGTATGGAGTTTTTTGCCGGTTTCGCCTGTTCGCTCAATCAGCGTTGCTTCAACAAAGCTGTGGATATCCTCGTAGGTTGCCGGAATTTCCAGTTTGCCTTCGGAGATCTCTTCCTTTATATCTTTAAGTGTAGCGACGATCGTATTCCGTTCGTCATTGGTCAAAATCTGCTGCTTTGCAAGCATCGTCACATGGGCAATGCTGCCGTCGATGTCCTGTTTGTAAAACTTCTGGTCAAAGGAAATGGACGCATTAAAGTTATGTACTAACTGATCTGTCTGTTTTGTAAATCGTCCGCCCCATAATTTCAATTCCATGGTTGATTTCACTTCTTTCTATAGATATAATATGCTCATAATATTAGCTTATTTTGCATAAAAATGCAAGAAAATCAGTGCAAGAAAATCTTTGGAAATAGTATCTTTACAAGAAAAATTGTCTATGTTATAATAGTGCGGTGTGAGAATTTAACCCATGCTCAGATGAGGGTACTCCAGCCCGGTCTTAGCATGCGGCATTTTATTTCAGTATTTTAGGAGGATTTATAACATGATCACAGCAGAAATGAAAAAAGAAATTATTGCTACTTACGGAAAAACACCTGAAGATACAGGTTCACCAGAAGTACAGATCGCTTTATTAACAGCAAGAATCAGCGATTTAACAGAGCATTTAAAAGTACACAAAAAAGATCACCACAGCAGACGTGGTCTGTTAAAAATGGTAGGTCAGAGACGTGGTATGCTTGACTATCTTAAGAAAAACGATATCGAAAGATACAGAGCTATCGTTCAGAAATTAGGCTTAAGAAAATAATTTTTTTAACAGTGGGATGGAATACTCCATCCCACTATTTGTATTTCACTTTCACAGGAAACTTCAACTCGAGACCACTGAAAAAGGTATGTGTGAAACGTGTTTTTTTCAGTAGTTTCGATGAGTTCCTGTGAAAAATAAGGATTAGTTTATTTTTTAAAGGAGAATGAATATGGCTTACAAGAGTTATACAATGGAACTCGCCGGAAGAACATTACGTGTTGATGTCGGCAGAGTTGCAAAACAGGCAAATGGCGCAGTACTCATCCATTATGCAGATACTGTTATTCTTTCTACAGCAACAGCATCTGAAAAACCAAGAGAAGGTATTGATTTCTTCCCTCTCAGCGTTGAATTTGAAGAAAAGATGTATTCCGTTGGTAAAATCCCAGGTGGTTTCAATAAGAGAGAAGGAAAAGCAAGTGAACATGCGGTATTGACTTCTCGTGTCATTGACCGTCCGATGCGTCCGTTGTTCCCGAAAGATTACCGTAACGATGTTACATTAAACAACCTTGTTATGAGCGTGGATCCGGATGCAAATCCAGAAGTTGTAGCTATGCTTGGTTCTGCAATCGCTGTTTGTATTTCCGACATTCCATTTGACGGTCCAATCTCTGCAACACAGGTTGGTCTTGTAGACGGCAAATTTGTATTTAATCCAACAGCAGATGAAAAGGAAAAATCGGACCTTGCATTAACTGTTGCTTCCACTCGTGAAAAGGTAATCATGATCGAAGCCGGTGCGAATGAAGTTCCTGAAGATCAGATGATCGAAGCAATTTTTGCAGCACATGATCTGAACCAGGAAGTTATCAAGTTTATCGACACAATTGTTGCTGAATGCGGTAAAGAAAAACATTCATATACAAGCTGTGCAGTTCCGGAAGAACTGTTTGCAGCGATTAAAGAAATCGTTCCTCAGGAAGCGATGGAAGAAGCTGTTTTCACAGATGAAAAACAGGTTCGTGAAGAAAATATCCGTCAGATTAAAGAGAAACTGGCAGAAGCCTTTGCAGATAATGAAGAATGGCTCGAACTGATCGATGAAGCCGTTTATCAGTATCAGAAAAAGACAGTACGTAAGATGATCTTAAAAGATCATAAACGTCCGGACGGTCGTGCTTTAAATCAGATCCGCCCATTGTCCGCAGAAGTTGACCTGATTCCTCGTGTACATGGTTCTGCGATGTTTACACGTGGACAGACACAGATCTGTACAATTACAACATTGGCTCCGATGTCCGAAGCTCAGAGAATTGACGGCATTGAAACAAATGTAACATCGAAACGTTATATGCATCATTATAATTTCCCATCCTATTCTGTAGGTGAAACAAAACCATCCAGAGGACCGGGACGTCGTGAGATAGGTC
>JAXJRF010000215.1:0-2245 GCA_036310765.1 Frisingicoccus sp. | reverse complement strand
CCCACATGTATAGTGGATAATGCCTGGACCTGTGTTCAGATGGCGAGGGCAGGCATGGGGATCGCTCTTGTCCCAAAGTCTTATGCGGCAGATAATCCGGATCTGGGAATCCGTTATCTTGGCGAGCATACAGTGAAATCCCAGTTAATGTTGGTAAAGCGGGATGACCGCTACATTTCAAATATAACGAAACTTTTTTTTGAACAGTTTGAGGTATAGATTGAGGAGGCGAAAGCGATGATTTTTGATACACATGCACATTATGACGATCGGAAATTCGATTCGGACAGAGACGAACTTATGAAAAATCTGGTATCCTCCGGTATTGGACGGGTTGTGGATATTGGTGCGGATATCGACTCCACACGCAGAGCCATTGCTCTGGCAAATCAGTATGATTTCATCTATGCGGCAGCGGGAGTCCATCCAAGTGATGTGGATTGCCTCGACGAACGGAGTTTTCAGTGGCTCACATGGACGGTGGAGGAGTCTGTCGAAGAAAAAGGAAAGATTGTGGCTGTTGGTGAAATCGGTCTGGATTATTACTGGGAGAAGGACCAGGAACGAAGAAATCGGCAGAAATACTGGTTTGAGCGACAGATGGAGCTGGCACGCAGCACCGGTCTTCCGGTAGTGATCCACTCTAGAGAGGCTGCGAAGGATACCTGGGATATGATGAATGGTTTAAAATGCGAGGATATCGGCGGTGTGATCCACTGTTATTCCTACTCGGTCGAGATGGCCCGCAATTATTTAAATAAAGGATTTTATCTGGGGATCGGAGGTGTTGTCACTTACAAGAATGCCCGAGTGTTAAAAGAAGTGGTTCAGTATGCACCGCTGGATCGGATTGTGCTCGAAACCGACTGTCCGTATCTGACACCTGAACCGAATCGGGGAAAACGGAACAGTTCCCTGTATCTGCCTTACGTGATCGAGACGATCGCCGGGCTGAAAGGAATTTCCAAAGAAGAAGTAGAAGCAGTTACCTGGGAAAATGGTACGAAGATGTACCGCATGCAAAAATAGAAATGTGTGGTGATTTGAAGATGTTTATTACAGACAGTATCAAATATGTTGGTGTCAATGACAGGAAACTTGATTTATTCGAAGGGCAGTATAAGGTGGCGAAGGGCATGGCCTATAATTCCTATGTGATCATGGATGAGAAGATTGCCGTTATGGATTCGGTCGATGCAAAATTTACCGATGAATGGCTGAATAATATTGAAAATGTATTGGAAGGAAGAAAGCCGGATTATCTGATTGTTCAGCATATGGAGCCGGATCATTCAGCCAATATCATCAATTTTATTAAAACCTATCCGGGCGCTGTGATCGTGGCATCTGCACAGGCCTTTGCCATGATGAAGAATTATTTTGGAACGGATTTTACAGGAAAACGGATCGTTGCAGGCGAAGGTGTTGAGCTTTCCCTGGGAAGACATCATCTTACCTTTGTGACAGCTCCGATGGTGCATTGGCCGGAGGTCATGGTGACCTATGACAGTACCGACCGGGTTTTATTTTCGGCAGATGCCTTTGGAAAGTTCGGGGCACTGGATGTGGAGGAAGACTGGGAAGATGAGGCAAGACGGTATTACATTGGTATTGTCGGCAAATACGGCGTGCAGGTGCAGAGCCTTTTGAAAAAGGCGTCCACACTGGATTTTCAGATAATCTGTCCGCTTCATGGCCCGATATTGACGGAGAACCTGAAACATTATGTGAATCTTTATAACACATGGTCCAGCTACCAGTCGGAAAGTGACGGGGTGGTTATTGCCTATACATCTGTATACGGACATACGAAAGATGCGGTTATGCTGCTGGCAGAAAAGTTAAAAGCAAAGGGATGTCCGAAAGTTATTGTGAGAGATCTTGCCCGGTGTGATATGTCCGAGGCTGTTGCCGATGCTTTTCGGTATGACAGGCTGGTACTTGCCACAACAACCTACAATATGGATATTTTCCCGTATATGCGGGAGTTTATCGAGCATCTTACAGAACGTAATTTCCAGAGCCGAACAGTGGCCCTTATTGAAAATGGAAGCTGGGCACCTTCGGCAGCACGAATTATGAAAGGTATGCTGGAAAAGAGTAAAAATTTGACTTATACGAATACAAATATAAAGATTTTATCTGCAATGAATGAAGAGAACAGGGTTCAGATGGATATGCTTGCAGATGAGCTTTGCAGATAAATATCCGGTGAACGGATTTTGATTAGAGGAGTTGTACATGG
>JAXJRF010000214.1:0-1671 GCA_036310765.1 Frisingicoccus sp. | reverse complement strand
GCCCGGAGATTGATATACACATCAGTACCCAAGCAAATAATACCAATTACCGTACGTATCGTTTCTGGCATGCCCTTGGGGCGAAACGTGTAGTATCCGCCAGAGAATTATCGATCAAGGAGATTCGCGAACTCCGGGAAAATATTCCGGATGATCTGGAGATTGAGACATTTATCCATGGTGCCATGTGCATTTCCTATTCGGGACGATGCCTTTTAAGCAGTTATTTTACAGGCAGAGATGCGAACCAGGGAGCGTGTACCCATCCTTGCCGCTGGAAATATGCGGTTGTGGAAGAAACCCGTCCGGGTGAATATCTGCCGGTTTATGAGAATGAACGGGGTACCTACATTTTCAATTCTAAGGACCTGTGTATGATCGATCATATTCCAGATCTGGTGGAAGCGGGTGTTGACAGTTTCAAGATTGAAGGACGTATGAAGACAGCTCTTTATGTGGCTGTTGTGACACGTACCTATCGTCAGGCCATTGACGATTATTTTACAAGTCCGGAGCTTTATCAGAGCCGTATGGACTATTATAAAGATGAAATTGCAAAATGTACCTATCGTCAGTTTACTACCGGATTTTTCTACGGAAAGCCGGATCACGATACACAGATTTATGACAGTAATACCTACATTAAGGCTTATACCTATCTTGGCTTGATCGGCGAGGATCGGGGCGACGGCTATTATTCTCTGGAACAGAGAAATAAATTCTCTGTCGGTGAGATGATCGAGGTTATGAAACCGGATGGCCGGGATATTACAGTGGAAGTGAAGGGAATGACTGATGAGGAGGGACAGCCGATGGAGAGCTGCCCGCATCCAAAGCAGAAGATTTATGTGAATCTTGGTATCGAACTTTCACCATTTGATCTGCTTCGAAGAAAAGATTGATTTGACGAGGACGGATGCATGATGCAGGACTATTATAAAGTTATTCCAATAAGAGAAAATATCTATCATATATTTGAACCGGGGGATGTTGGCAGCAGTCTTATCATCGGCAAAGATAAGGCTATGCTGATCGATACGGGATTTGGATTTGCCAATATCCGACCGGTGGTGGAGTCTCTGACCGACTTGCCGCTGACGGTTGTTAACACCCATGGTCATACGGACCACACCGGGGCCAATTGCTTTTTCGACCGGGTGTGGATGAATCCGATGGATCAGGAGAGCTATGAGGATTATCAGATTCATCAAAAGCCATTGATCGCTGCCCGTTTTGAAGGCATTCGAAAAGCTGCCGGCAAGAAAAATGTCTGGCCGGATGATTTTGACCGAATGGCATGGTATGAAGCGGATACAAAGGAATTTTGCTGGTTATCGGATGGTCAGATGTTTGACCTTGGCGGCGGATATCGGATTGAGACCATATTCATTCCGGGACATACGGTTGGCAGCACCATGTTTTTTGACTGGAAGAGTCATATTCTCTTTCCTGGAGATAACCTGGATTATAGTCTGTGGATGCATTTTGATATGAGCGCATCATTAACTACTTATAAAAAAGAACTGGGACGGCTGGAAAAATATCCGATTGAAGGTATTTTACCGGCCCATAAGAAACGATTGCTGTCGACGTGGCTGCTGAAACGTATGCCGGAGGCACTTGAGCATTTGTCCCTTGAAAAGAGCCGACGCTTTTTTCATCCAAGAACCG
>JAXJRF010000213.1:0-2842 GCA_036310765.1 Frisingicoccus sp. | reverse complement strand
TCTTTATGAACGTATTGAACGCCGAATCGACAAGATGATTCAGGAAGGTCTTGTGGAAGAAGTAGACAATCTTCTGAAAATGGGATATAATCGTAATTTAGTGTCTATGCAGGGATTGGGATACAAGGAAATCGTCCCTTATCTGATGGGCGAATGTACTTTGGATGAGGCTGTTTATGTCCTGAAACGGGATACCAGACATTTTGCCAAACGCCAGCTCACCTGGTTCAGGCGGGAACGGGATGTTCGATGGCTGGATAAAACTCAGTTTGCATCCGAAAAAGAAATACTTGATGAAATACAGAATACGATCAAAACAGAATGGAGTTTATAAAATGAGAGATATGTATAAATCTGCCGGTATCATGCCGGAAGTTTATGATTTCTGCGAAAAAATTGAAGAGGGTCTTGAAGAAAGATTCAAAAATATTGATAAAGTGGCTGAATATAACCAGATGAAGGTCATTATGGCTATGCAGGCAAATAACGTAAGCGAAGCATGTTTCCAGCCGTCCTCTGGATATGGATATGACGATCTCGGACGTGATACTCTGGAAAAAGTGTACGCAGATATTTTTCATACAGAGGATGCGTTGGTCCGTCCTCATATCACATGCGGAACCCATGCATTGACAATTGCTCTTTCCGGTAATTTAAGACCGGGGGATGAACTGCTTTCACCTGTAGGAAAACCATACGATACACTGGAAGGTGTGATCGGTATCCGTCCACAGACAGGTTCCCTTGCAGAATATGGTGTTACCTATCGTCAGGTAGATCTCCTTCCGGACGGTGGTTTTGATTATGAAAATATTCGAAAAGCCATCAATGAACGGACAAAGCTTGTTACAATTCAGCGTTCGAAGGGATACCAGACACGTCCGACACTTTCTGTTGAGCGTATTGGTGAATTGATCCGATTCGTCAAATCCATTAAACCAGATGTTATTTGTATGGTAGATAACTGTTATGGCGAATTTGTTGAAAAAATCGAGCCAACGGATGTGGGAGCGGATATGTGTGTCGGTTCTCTGATTAAGAACCCTGGAGGCGGTCTTGCACCGATTGGTGGCTATATTGTCGGAAAAAAAGAATGTGTTGAACGTGCAGCTTATCGTTTGACAGCCCCGGGGCTTGGAAAAGAACTCGGTGCCAGCCTTGGCGTTAATCAATCCTTTTATCAGGGATTATTTTTAGCTCCTCAGGTTGTTGCAGGCGCATTAAAGGGTGCAATCTTTGCGGCAAATATTTATGAAAAACTTGGTTTTGAAGTTGTTCCAAACGGAACCGAATCCCGGCATGATATTATTCAGGCAGTTGTATTTGGAACACCGGAGGGCGTGATCAAATTCTGTAAGGGCATTCAGGCCGCAGCACCGGTGGACAGCTTTGTTGATCCGGAACCATGGGCGATGCCTGGCTATGACAGCGATGTCATTATGGCTGCTGGTGCCTTTGTTCAGGGCTCATCCATTGAGCTTAGTGCCGATGCTCCGATCAAACCGCCTTATGCTGTTTACTTTCAGGGCGGCATTACCTGGCATCATGCAAAGTTCGGAATTATGATGTCTCTTGAGAAGCTTGTAGAGGCAGATATTGTCAGCAAATCACAAATTGTTCATGGATTTTAAGGTATACAAGGTACACGATTTATGGTAGTATAAATTAGTGTACCTGTTTGTATTTTGTAAAGTAATCGCCTTGTTTTTGTGGGAAAGGTGATGTCTATGCAGAGAAAAAAACCATTGATCAATGAGATGGCCAAACAGGACCGGCCAAGAGAAAAGTTTGAAAGATTAGGTGCACAGAAACTTACAGATGCGGAACTTCTGGCACTTATTCTTCGTACAGGAACTCAAAATTTAAGTGCGGTTGCACTGGCAGAAGAAATCTTGAATCTGAATATACCGGGTCATGGACTTGAAAAACTTTATCATATGTCGAAAAAGGACCTGATTAATATTTACGGGATTGGCGATGTGAAGTCTGTCCAGATACTCGCGTTGGGTGAATTATCCATACGTCTGTCGAAACTGAAGGCACGAGAGCAGATTTCATTTCACTCGCCGGAATCGATTGCCCGATATTATATGGCAGAATTCCGTTCCTATCGTCAGGAGCATCTGATGCTATTACTTTTTGATTCGAAAAATCATCTGATCGGTGAACGTCTTATTTCAAAAGGCACAGTAAACTCATCTATAGCGGAGCCCAGGGATATTTACAGTGAAGCTTTACGTATGGGAGCTGTGTCAATTATTTTGATACATAATCATCCAAGCGGTGATATAACGCCAAGTTCGGCAGATCTGACGGTGACAAAACGCATTCGGGAATCCGGCGATCTGCTGGGTATTCGACTGCTGGATCACATTATTGTCGGCAATGGAAATTATATAAGCATGCAAGAGGAAGGTCTGATGTAGGACCTGAAATATGAAAGGAGAATCCTATGGCTGTACAGAAATATGGTCTGGATTTAGGAACGGGAAATATTAAAATATACAAAGACGGTCAGGGACTAGTCTTGAATGAAAAAAACATGATCGCTATTCGAAAGAAACGGGAAAGAGTCGCCTTTGGCGATGGTGCCTATGACATGTATGAACGGGTTTCCGAAAACGTTCGTATATTTTCTCCTATGGAGCATGGCGTGATCGCAAGTCTCAGTGATATGAAGATTTTGCTTGATCTGTTTTTGAAAAAGATTAATTGTACGAACGGGTTTATCCGCAGCAACGAATTTTACTTTGTTGCACCTTCGGATATTACAGAAGTTCAGAAACGAGCTTTTTTCGATCTGGCGACAAACTCGGAATTTAAAACAAAGGATATTTATATT
>JAXJRF010000212.1:0-2798 GCA_036310765.1 Frisingicoccus sp. | reverse complement strand
ATATCCATGTGTATGGAAAAGAAGAACCGGAAACGGATGATGCGTCCCAGGAGACAGAGGCAGCAGAAGAAGAGTACAACACCTATATGAGCTTTGTCGCAGACGGAAGTCTGTGGGTTTATAATACGAAAGACAATATTTTAACCCAGGCATTTGGCTTTGAAAGAAAAAATCAGATGAGTTATCGTGACAGCAGCTATCTGAATCATGGTGTCAAGGTTCTTCAGACACTGGACAATGGCAATATATACTTTGCTGTCTATGGTTATATGTACAACGGAGATCATGAGGGACGTTTCGGCATACAGGTGAATCTGTATAATCGGGTCGATGGTACCTATTCGGAAGTTTTATTTATTCCATATGACAAGAGTTTTGAATTTCTGGAGGAAGGCATTCAGAAAATGGCATTTATCAATGGAGAGAATATGCTGTATTTTTATCTGGAAGATAAAATTTATACCGTTGATGTGATGATGAAGGATGTTGGAATAGCATTTGAGGAGGCTGGTTCCGATGATTGTGTGATTGCCGAAGATGGACAGCGGATTGTGATTTCCAAACGGGATTCCAGAGGAACGGTAGCGGAAATCGAGTGGTGGGATCTGGAAACGGGAGCATCTCAGACCATCGAGGCGGGAAACGGTACGCTCCAGATGATTGGTCTTTTGGGAGAAAATCTTGTATATGGTGTGTCACCAGCAGGGGTGAAGGATGAACAGATCCAGACATTATATATTGTAGATTTTGACCGGAATATTTTAAAGGAATATACGGTGCCGAATGGTTATATCAGTTACGCCGAAATTAATGGCAATCTGCTGGAAATCGAAAGAAAGAAAAACGATACTACATCCCTGCCGGTGGATTATATTATGTATAATGAGGGTAACTCAGAAGGGTACATAAGCGATCAGTGGGAGGAATCACGTATGTATGAATCGTGGATTGCAACCGAATCTTATGGCAATGATATGCCGGTCGTTATTTTTGCCCGAGGTGTTGAAACTTATCGAAATACAGAGGTGGCCTTTGAAACAGAAGGGGATATGTCAAGAAACTATTATGTTTCCATCAATGATTCACTGACAAAATGTACAACCTTCAAAGAAGCTTACCAGATGGCATATGATACCGAAGGAAAGGTGCTGAACCATCAGGGCAGACTGATTGTGCGGCCTTCGGCGAGGGATGCAGCAAAGCGACTGAACGGACCGGCGATGGCAGCAGTTGGTGAAGAAAACAGGGCACAGCAGCAGGCGGTGCTTGAGTGGCTGATGACTTTTGAGAAACGGGACGGTGATCCGGTGATGGATTCCGATAGCATGTTTGAGAACCTTCAAGCCACATTCCCGGATTATGAAATTCTTGATTTGACAGGGATTCCTTTAGATGAGGCACTGACGATGATTTCAAACGGGGTACCGTTGATCGTAAAAAACAGTGAGGGTACATGGTGCGTTGCTGAAGGCTACGGCAATGGTTTTATCGAAATTGCCGATTCAAAAGAAGGTACGGTCGTGCGATACAACAGTGACTCTGCAATTGAAGGAATTGCATCCTCTGGTAATGTGATTTACAGTTTTATTCGGTAATATGTTGGTCTGTAAGGCTGAAAAATGCCAAAAAATAAGGAATGCAACTGCTGGTTGACAGATTTCAAGGTGGAATTGGTGGAGTGCAACCGGGGGAGCATGATATAAATAGAGCATAATCACAAGACAGAAAGGAACGAGGGTTATGATGTTATCGGAAAAGATTATGTTGTTAAGAAAGCAGAAGGGATGGTCCCAGGAACAGTTGGCAGAACAGTTAGGTATATCCAGGCAATCTGTTTCAAAATGGGAATCGGGAGCATCGGTTCCGGATTTGGATAAGATCGTAAATTTAAGCAATATTTTTGGCGTATGCACAGATTATCTGCTGAAGGATGAGATTGAAACGAATCCGGCACCTGAGGAGATCGGTGCAATCCAGGAAGATATTTATAGAGAAGAAATGTTTGAGAGAACGCCTGTGACAAAAAGTGAGGCGGAAGACTATCTGAATACTGTGAAGAAGGTGGCCAGATGGATCGCATTGGGCGTAGCACTCTGTATTTTTTCTCCGATCAGTATTATCATTCTTGGAGCTGCATCTGAGTTCGAACATACGATTATTTCCTTCGGACATACGATTATTTCCGGAGATATGGCCGGAGGTCTGGGAATGGTGATTTTGTTTGTATTCGTTGCTGCCGGTGTGGCTATTCTGATCTTAAATGGTATGAAACTTTCAAAATATGAATATCTGGAGAAAGAAATCCTTTCTTTGGGAAATGACAGCATGGCTATGATCCGGGATGAGAAAGAAAGCTATGAATCCAAATTCCGCACAGGCATCGCTGTTGGTGTCACCCTTTGTATTGTTGGTATTATTCCAATGTTTGGAGCAGTAGCTTTTTCTGCAAATGATTTTGTTATGGCGTGTTGTGTCGGCAGTTTACTGGCTTTTATCGGCTGTGGTGTTTTTGTGATGGTTTCCGTAGGAAGTATCTATGGGGCTTATCAGAAATTACTTCAGGAGGGAGATTACACTCCGGAGATGAAGGCTTTGAACAAAAAAACAGATTTCTTCCCAGGTGTATACTGGTGTCTGGTGACAGCCATTTATCTGGCATGGAGTTTCCTGACAAATGATTGGTCAAGAACATGGATCGTGTGGCCAGTAGCTGGCGTTTTGTTTGCAGCTGTGAATGGTATGGTTCATGAAGCAGTGAAATAATAAGGATAAAATTGAGAAAGAGGCAAATGTGGTTT
>JAXJRF010000211.1:0-35260 GCA_036310765.1 Frisingicoccus sp. | reverse complement strand
TCTACAAGTTCCTGCAATAAATCCAGACGCCGCACAGAATTAAACAATTCCTGACGAAGCATCAGTTTTCGGTAACCACTTAAATACGTATTTCTTCCAGCTACAATAATCAACTCATCAATCTGATCCATGATCTCATCATCCGACCATTCGCTGCCTAATTCCAGTATCTCCAACAATTCTTTCTGTAATTTCTTCTTTAATAACTGATAGTTGTCTTTCTGTTCCATGAACCGCCTCCTTTACATATCGGCTTTATTTATTCGTATTCCTTCAATTTATTCTTCAATTCGTTTATTTCCATATAGGATGTCATCTTCTCAAATATCTCTTTTCTTAAATTTCCAAAACCATCATCACCCCACTTAACATAAATTTCATCACACCACATAAACATCTCCATATAATCCGGCAATCGGTCAAAAACAAGTATTACCGTACTGTATCGGCTTTTTCTCAAGCCTTCCCGGTAAAAATCCCGCCAGCCATCCAAGCCAACTTCCCTCCGGTCATAAATCGTTTGGAATCCCCGAAGATAATCCAACTCTCCCAGAGTATACGACCAATCGCTCAATCGATTCTTGCCTGCAGGCTTCTGGGACTGATAATAAAACCATTCCCCAATCCCGCTGCCATCTGAAGTTTCCTGTGATCGTATGGAAAATTCTGTTAATGGAACAATCAATACTTCTCCTTTCTTTAAGTACTCTTTTCCTAATTTTTCGGCAAAAAATTCCGCTTCCGGACCATTTGCCGGACCATAAACACCAATCACCTCCGTATTCTGCAATACCTCTTCCGCTAAAATCTCCAATAAATCCTCATATAACCTTGCCGCCGACTGATATTTCCAAACAGCCGGTGATATTCCCGGATTATCCTTATCATCTTCCAGTAAAATCATCCGGCATCCATCGCTGTTTAACAATTCCAGATCTGTTTTCCCTTCGGTATACTGTGCAATTGCACTTCCAGAGACAAGCAATATCTCCGGTCTCTCTTTCAAGCATACCTTCAGATCTGTATAGGTTTTGATTTTCCACAGAAATCCCGGATGCCGATTTAAATATGCCGCCAAACGTTTTAAATAGACCGGCTCAACATCACATATGCATAATTGTCTGTAAACCATATATCCTCCCCGATGAAGGAGATGACAAACTGATACACTATTCACTTTTTTATTTGATCAAATGGAAATTTATTCAGAATCGAATTGATAGGTTTATTATAATCAGCCGCCCTGTTTTTGTAAAGCCTTCGCGACTACCAATCCTTCGAAGGCTTTCGACATATTTTGACAAGATATGCAAAATTCTCTCACCATTTTGCATATTCCCCGATCGGATACCGTCGTTTTTACAGGTTCATTCATGGCTTTTGTCAATGAAATATTTGCCACAGTCCAATTCCATAGAGTGCGGCAATTCCTGGAATCCCAAGCAGGGCTGCAACGGTGAAATTCAGAAGATTTACCCCTACCGGAATCCAAATACCAAGTTCGGCAAGAATCGTATTGGCAATTCCAATGACCAGTGTACCTAAAATGCCCCTGCCAAGCAGGGTCAGAACCATTTTTCCCTGATTAAAGATCAGACAGCCAATAAAAAAACAAGAGCTTATGATAATAATCGTAATTAACAACTGGTTCTGGGTCATGCTTTCACCCTTTTCGTTAATTACTAAATCATACGCTCTTGTTTTTTATTTTATGTGCCTTAAACACGCTGTTTGTTTTTAATCAAAATCTTCCGGCAGTAAAGTAAACATACTTGCTTCTTTGTAAGCATTATCAAGCACTGTCATGAAAAGATTTTTCATATTACGTTTTTCAAGATTCACAACCGCTTCATCAACGACGGCCATAACATCCTCATAGTTTACATCCTGACCGGATGACATACGCTGCTCAAAAATATTATTCAATGTGACCTTGCTGACTTCCTCCGAAACTTCATAACCGCGTCGTTTCGCATAGGATTCCGCAAGTTTCACCAATTCACTCACATCATATTTCGAAATATTAATAACATTGAGGAATTTGGAACGCAGTTTCGGATATTTTTTCCAAAGCTCAAGGAAATCTGACTCTGAATCTTCAAGGACGATCGCAACCTTCTGATTATCCCGATTCACATAATCGGAAATGATCCCAACAGATTTATCGGAAAGTGTTCCCGCACCGCTGATGATCAGGCAGCCTCCGGCAATTTTTTCAAATACAGGAGAGAAATCCATGGCATTTAATTCGTCTGATGATGCCCGGACGATCTTCGTCTTATCACACATGCCATAAGTATTTAAAGCCTTTGCAATACCGATGGAAATCTGTGATTTCATACTCTCATCTGTACCGGATACAACAAAGTTAATATCGTATGGTGCAAGGATATCCTCCTGTTCCAGCAGAGAGGATTCCAGCTTTGTAAAGGTTTCTGCCAACTGTTTTTTTACATTTTTAATATCCACCGCAGTTGCAAAAATATCAAGCACTGTATCCGGAACCGGAATGTCTTCCCCAACGATCTCATCTTCCTCATCCATGGATGATACTTTCTCTTCTGTCTCGCTGACCGTCGTTTCCGCCTCATCTGAATTTAATTTCCGGAGGATATCATCCATATCATCCTCTGTCTCATCCACAGTACCGATATCATCAAACAGCTTGTCCATGATATCCCGATCCCCCGTATTCTCTGCGACAATTTCATCTTCATCTTCTGAATCATCGTCATCCAGATTGTCCATTTCCGGAGTCATACGGCTGATCTTCCTTCCAATATCTTCTCCGGCATCCGGAGTCGCAGAAAACCGATTCTCTTCAATATTTCTCTGAAATCTTGCAACATAGTCTTCCGGTTTTTCTTCCGTCATTTCCTCGGACACATCCATCTCCTCGTCCTCAGGTTCTTTCGTTCCTGCTAAAATGGATGCTGCCTTTGCCGCAATGATGTCTGCATCTGAAGGCATCACTTCTTCCTCCGGTTCCACCGCTTCAAGATTCAGTGGAATCGTCTCTGTTTTGCCGCCTTCATCCAGATCATACACATCGGAATATTCATCATCCTCCATATACTTGTCCACATCCAGAGGCACATTGAAATCGCTTCGTTCCAGCAACCCTTCCGAATCAAACATATAGGTTGCACCGACGGTTTTCTGCTGCATGGATGCTGCATTCTCCGCATTCATCTTGGCATTCACTTCTGCTTTCAGAGCATTTGCCTTATCGACATACTCTCCATGGCCGAACCATAAGACAATCTCATCACATTCGCGGATGCATCGCTTATTTTCACCGGCTTCATAATATAATTTTGCCAGTTCATATGCCCATTCTTCGATATATTCATAATCCTTTAACTGCTCTAAAGTATGAATAAGCACCGAGGTCCGTTCCCCTTTGCCCTTATCCAGACGATATCTTAAAATATAACGATGCAGATCTCTTGATGCAACCGAAATAAATTCTTTATAATAATACTCCGCCTCAGAATAGCTGCCTTTTTCAATATAAAGCTCAGTTAACAAATCCAACGCCCGGCGTCCCTTTGGCATCTTTTCATAAGCTTTTAAAAGCACCTGCTCCGCCAAATCATTTTCGCCTTCATGCAAAAATATTTCTCCGAGTAAACACAGGGAAGAAACATTCTTTATTCTATTCAAGTCCAACTTCTCCGCAAGCTTCACCGCTGTCTCATAATCCTGTTCATATGTACAACTTTTGATTTCTTTCATCAAATCAGTTTCATTAAATTTTTCCACGGTTTCATCTCCTTACGACTATAGATAATCTTAACCACTCTAATTTTAACATAATTGAATTTTCTTGACAATACAGGATGAAGCTTTAGCAATACATGAAAAAAGCAGCCGCCCGATCCTATTCCTGATACAGACGACTGCTTATAAACATACTGGTTCAATCATACTTTAGTCCCTTTCTTATTATAAATCGATATATACGTCATAACGATTATAATATTCTTATTACGATATTCAATTTGGGGAGATATTATAATTTATAAAATAATATCTTAATCATCTAACTTATTATTTATTTATATCGGAGTATAATCATTTGCAATCAATTTCTTTGCTTCTTATACATTTACCATTGTCTTCATTTTCTTTGTTCTTACAATAATTGATGATTATTTTAATTGATGAACTTCTTCCAGGCTTCTCCGAAACATCTTATCATATACTGACTTATATCTGGACTCTCTTACAAATTAATGACTTTTTAAAAATTACTTTCTGCAAAGATCATAATCATCTGAATTATTGAGCTGTTACTTTTTCAATGGACTCTCCTCCTTCTCTTCATCTCCTTGTTTTTAAGTTCTTTTGTTTATGTCTATATAATACGCCCACGCCCTCATTTTGTCAATACATTTTTTAAATATTTTTATATTTTATTTTTCAATTCTTTTTATCATTCTTTTTTATCTGTCATTATTGTTTATATTTTTTGTATTTTCCATCAATTTCACACAATAAAGAAAATGCCGAAACACATTCCTGCATCATGCTCCGGCATTTCTTTCTTCTCTAAACTTTTAAACTTAAATAAAATCAAACACTTCCTGCTCGAATTCAAGCTTTTCATATTCCATGGACTGGACATCCACATTCGAACTGTAGTCCACAACAACCGTCTGCTGTATCTTATCGATCATTTTCTGTCCGAGAATATAGTTAATATCAAATCTTCCCGTAATCGCCGGTGTCGCTCCGCGAGTAGGAACGATCAACTGAACATGGTTCGTACGGAGCAGTTCAAAAATCGGCTGCCAAATATAAATATCCTTTGCTGCCCCAAAAGGATTATCAATAAAAATCACCTTTTGCAGGTCGGCCCCATCGCCGAATCCGGAATATACGACAGAAATGTAATTGATCACGCCAATCAGGAACTGAATATAAATTCCCTGGGACTGACCGGTACTTCCTACGGCCTCTTCATACTTGAGATATCGACTCTGTTCTTTGACCCGCTCCCGTTTATATAAACTCAATCGAATACTGTTCATATCTGTGACAATCACCGAGAATAATCGTTTCCAGGATAATTGCTGACGGATATAGGCCACCCGCTCCTCCTGGCTTGCATAGGAATCGGTCCGGGCCACAATGGCATCAATATATTCCGACATTCGCTGCTCGTACATTTCTTCTTTGACATACGGAATTTTCAGCATAACCATCGGAACCTGTTTGCCATCCAAAAGAATACGGGAATATTCCGGAAATCTTTCCAGTTCTGCCTTAATGCTGACACAACGCTGGAGACATTGTTTTTCAAAATTGCGCTTGATTTCAACCATATCGTGAATCGTTTTTTCGATACGCTCTTTTTCCATCCGCACAATCTGCATTGTTTCCGTAAGCTGTCCAATTAGCTCCTGGGCCTCAGAAACCGATGATGGAATCCGGATTTCTGTACGCATGGAAGACGCAAGTTCCTCCGCAGAAAGAAGATGCAAATCTTCCACTGCCTTTTCTTTATCCCGTTCAAATCCCTCACGTTTTCTCTGGAGCTCTGACCGCATTTTCTGGTATTTGTCGTTCAGCTCTTTATGCTTTGCCCGAACATCCACTTCTGCTCCATAGGTTTCATTGGTACAGTTAAATCGGACACCTTCATTTTGGATCATCCGTTCCAGATCCCTCCGGATATCATCAAACACACGAAGCTCACGATATGTATTCTGTATACCTTCCTCCGCCTGTTTTCCTTTTTCATTGTTCGCTCTCAGTGCCTCTTTCTGACGCTCTGTAAATTCGGCATAGCTGTCATTCATCACAGAAACCGCCTGGAAGACACCATATTTTTCTTCAATCGTACTGACACCATGGGTGACACTTCCAAAAAGCTTATTTTTATCCTCTCTGTATCTGAACAGTATTTCTTCCTGATGTGCAATCTCCGCTTTCAGACCGGCAATTTCTTTTTCCATCGCCTCAATCTGTTCTTTTTCCGTAAGAACCAAACGATGTTCCTTCGCCATATTTTCAAGATTATAGATGGAGATATCTTTTCTTCGAATACTATTTAACAGGGTATCCATCATCTGCTGATAGCTGTCCAGCAACTGACGCTTATCCTCCAGATCATGGTGCTCCTTTTCATAGGCCTCCTTCAAACCAGTAAATTTTGCATCAAGTTCGTCTGCTGATAAATCATACGCCTCGGATTCTCCAGGAATGTAATACATCGCATAATGGCTGTTCCAGAAGGTATCAATCTGAACCAAAGCTTCCCTGGCACTTCTTTTTTCACCATTGAATCGGTCCATGGTATCTCCTGACCACTGGATTTTTTCTGCAGCAAGCTTACGTGATTTTTCATTTTCTTCTATGGAAATGCTCAATTGCTGCTGCTTATCTTCATTCGACCTCAGTTCTTCCTCCACGAGTTTCATCTGTTCAAGCACTTTAATGTCCTCGTCCAGTTGTCTGTTCGCAGCATCCATCTTCTCCAACGTCTCAATAAGCCGTTCCTTTTCGGAAGCATTGGCAGCAAGCTCTTCTTCACCCTTTTTAATTGCGGACAATGTCTTGTCGAGCTCCTGATTTACCTGTGCCCAACGCTGTGAACGCTGTGGATAATACTGCTGGTAGTTCAATTCAAAACCTGTCATATATTTTTGATCCGCCTGGATTGTCCGCTCCCGGTCTTCCAAACGCACAAGCATCTCTCTGGACTTCTCCAACTGCTTTTCCAGTGCCTCACATGCTTCTTGCCGCACATTTTCATCCATGTACCATTCGGGATTTTTCGACAAAAACAATACTTCGGAGTCCCGAACAACTTCCTCCTGACGCATCACCTGTGCCAGTGATATGATCGGCACGATCACATCGCCAAAATCTTTTTCAAGCAATATTCGGTCTTCTTTAATCTCCGACAGACCGCTCTCAACAATAACCGATTCTGGAAGAAACGGTATGCGCGCCAGCAGGATCTTACGTTCATAATCATTGATTTCCTTTAAATAATCTCCGCCGAATACACATTTCTTTCCATGGCATCTTCGGATATATTCCATCACCGTTTCAACCGCCGAATTCATAACAGACGGACTTCCCTTGGAAAGATTGTCCAGTTTCTCTTCCAGATTTTCTGTTTCCTGGCGTTTTAATTCCCAGTCCAGGATAACCTTTCGAAGTTGTTCTTCGATCATCTCAGACAGAGCCTGACCATCTTCGGCATGATATACCTGGAGCAGTTTATCCCGCTTTTGTTTTTCTGCTTCATAAGCATTCAGGAAATCTCCCAATTCCCTTTTCTCTTTCTCAAGCTGTTTCAGAAGATGACGTTTCTCACCCATTTCGGATGTCCGTTCTCCCCGTTCCAGCTCAAGGGCTGCCTGTCTTTCCGACAGTTCACTGATCTTTGCCCCATTGGACTGACGCTGCTGCTGTTTTTCCCTCAGCGACTGTCCTACATTTTCAAGGAGAAGTACAGGAACCTGACGGCAAAGACTGTTCCATTGACCGTTCAGATCCTTTTGCCGCTGTTTTGCCTCGCCAATCTGACTGTTCAGTACCGCACTGTCACTGAAAAGCTGACGCTCCTTCTGTCTGGCTTCCTCATATTCCTTTTCCGTTTCCTTTAAAGCGGTTTCAATCAGTGCGAGTTTTTTATTTAATGTCTGTTTTTCTTCCTCATTCAAAGCATAACGGATACGGGCCAGCCGCTGTAATTCGGCAAACATTCCCTCGCTGTCGCTTTTATCCTGGGATAAAAATTCTTTTAGAGTTTCCCATTTTGAACGGACCTCCAAATAATCGGCATACATGCCGGAGGCCTCGGCCATATCCAGATCCTGCTGTTTTTTCTTTACATCTTCCTGTAACTGGCGCAGTGTATCGGCATATTTTTCAGTATCCGCCTCCAACTGCTTTAAATGCTCCTGATCTTCCTGAATCCGCACCGTATCCAATTTTCTGGAAATCTCAAGAATATGTTTTTGTGCATAGTCTTTTTCCTTCTGGAAAACCGCCAGTTCCTTCTCTTTTAAACGGTACACACCATTGGCTGTATGGTAGGTTTTCACAAGATCCCGATCCAGCTTTTCCTTATCCTCATAGGCATTTTTCAGCAAAAGGACCCGTCCGGAAAAACTGTCAAGGATTTCAGCCTGCCGGTCGTAACCCCCAATTTCTTCCTTTCGGAGTGCCAGCTCTGCCAGTTTGTCCTTGATCTGAACAAGGGTATCTGCCATATCTGTATCCGGCTGACTTCCCTGAAGAAATGCCTTCTGGATAATTTCTTCGATCAAAAGATCTTCCACTACCCGCCGGGTTGTTTTATATCGGTTTTCAAAATATGTACGCACATGACCTTCCGTTCGGTTGATTCCACGAAGGATTTCCCAATGGCTTTCATACAGACCATACTGGCTGATATAACGCTGATATTCACCTTTACGCTCAAAAATATGGACATCCAGCCCCATATCCTTGCGCCCCAGATCTTTCAGATAGGCCTTCAGCCCACTGTAAGTCACCCGCTCTTTGCCATTGGACAGGGGCAGGTTGACCAGGTCATTGTCATTATATCCCCGATAAAAAATCACATAGTTAAAATATTCAATGGCCGCCGTTTCCCGCAGCTCTTCTCTGGCTTTTCGTGCACAAAAGCCTGTCAGCATATATTTATAGCCGTCACGTACAAAACGGTCATCCAGACGCCATTCGATCAGCGAATGAATGGTCGTACTCCCCTGATCTGTCCGGAACAGTTTCTCAATCGGCTGTTTTTCATCCAACGTACAATTCGGGATCAGATTCTGAAAAAGCAAAAGCATTAAAACGCTCTTTCCACCGCCGTTTGCCAGATCATATAATGCATTTTTTCCATCAAATCTCAGAATAAAATCATCATAAAACTGGGTACCAAAATTGTACTTTACATTATTGACACGAATTCGGTTAATATGCGGCATCCCTGTCTCCTCCTGTCACGATCGAATATAATCTTCCCCGGTTATCTTCATAATAGTTTTCCGCCAAAGCTCGAAAACGGGGTTTAATATAATATCTTCCCTGGGACTCAAAAAACAGATCCTGGGAAATGAGAAAGTTGAAAACAAGCTTGACGAAGCCCGTCTTTGAACCTCTGGCCGCTTTCAGCGATGCCATATCTTCATTTACCGGAACCAATGGCATATCCTCCCAAAGAGCCGCCAGCGTCTGAAAACTGTTTTCTTCCACATCATTCAAAGCCTTATCATGCAGTGCCTTCATGGCCTGTTTCAGCGAGCTGTCCGTCTGGGCGATCACATCCTCACTTCGCACATAGTCCACATAAGAAAAACTTCCCGAATCCTGATAAAATAAAAGTATTGTATTATAAATAATAAAATAGGCCAGATACAATTCTTTATTTAACCGCAGCCCGATGGCACGTTTTAACTCATCATTGGTAAATCCGAAAATACGGTTGCCGTCCCCGGCAGTCACATAAAGACTGTTGCCGAATTCATAAAGACTTAAATTGGATTTTTTAAGAACCGATGTGAGAATATCATACACTTCACTGTTATTTCGGTAATCTTCATATAAGTCCACATGCTGTGCACTGCTGATCTCTTCGCCTACAATG
Source organism: Frisingicoccus sp. (assembly GCA_036310765.1). Taxonomy (GTDB): domain Bacteria; phylum Bacillota; class Clostridia; order Lachnospirales; family Lachnospiraceae; genus Frisingicoccus. Next base: position 25,644 of record JAXJRF010000211.1, on the reverse strand, counting down.
AGCAATGTGAAAATCTCCATTGCCTTATCCAGATTGGTGTTGTCCATCACATTCCCTGCCTTTCAAATCGTATATTTGTCAAATAGCCATTTTCACCGATAGGTATCAATTGATCCGGTATAAATTCCAGTGTAAAATTCAAGTCTTCATATTCCTTTCTCCTGTCACTGACAACCATCTCTGCCATAACTTCTTCCAGAAAGGTATCCGGTTTTTCCCGGATCTCTGACAAATGATAACTGGACTTCTGACACAAATGGGCTAAAAATGCATAGTAATCCCCATTTTTTAAAATATTCTCCGTAAACTTCATAATATACAGATGGTGCAGCTCTTCCAGCGTCAGACACCGTCGTTTTAAAAGGGTATCAAAAAGAATCCGGAGCAGCATCCGATGATTATGACGAATACGTTCTTCTTCTATTTCATCTTCAAAGACATAATTTTCCTCTTCACCAGCCGTAATGGTTTCACCGGTTTCATTTCCCTCCGGACGGCACAAAAGCAGATCATCCAGCCTTCCCAGCTGAAACGTCTTTCGGATTTTCAGACCGAATAAAGGTTCTGTCATTGCCTCCAGAAGACGAATATCATCCTGTTCCATAGCTTTGCGGAGCAGATCAGAAAAATCCATCTTTTGACGGAATCGGCTGTGTTTCGCCTTCAGCATCATCTCATCTGCCTGAACCTGAAGACGGGTACAGGCGGCAAGAAGGGCTTCATGGCGTTCCATCGCTTTTTTCAGCTCCTGATTCAGATAAAAAATCTCCTCCATGGCTTGAGAACTGTATTGTTCTTTCTGAGCTTTCAAAAGGACTGTTTTTACCAACTCCATGTTGGAGTCAAACAATTTCTGTTCCTCTTCAAACCATCTCAGACCACTTTTTGAAAATTCCTCCAATGCTGCCATACCTTCAAAAATATTATGACTGAGCAGAGTCACAATCTCTCCCTGACGGAGCATCAAACGTGTCACTTCGCTGTTGATCCGGCGGATCACATCCACACCGCCCCGGAAATTTCTGGAACGGATCATCTTCTCCAGGAGGATCTGTTCAATACTAATCTTACTTTCATCCCCTGTTTCCTTTGTTTCCAGATAAAACTCAATGCCATCCGAAGAAATGGTATATTGAACCGTCCCATCCTGATAATCACTCTCGATCAGCCGGGTTCTTCCCCGCTTCATCTGACGTTTCTTCGGTTCATAATAATCAAAATAGAATGGCCGTCCTTCATTGGTCAGCTTATCAAATATGTACTGGATCAGTTCAGACGCCGACTGTGCATCCTCCCTGAAATCAAAATCTCTGTACAGCAATTCTCTCAAAAAACTTTCGTATTCGCTGTACGTCACTTTCCGGTCATTAAAACTGTTTTCTTCAATAAAAAAACGGAGGACAGCCATGGTTACATATCCCATATCAATGCCCTCATAACGTCCGTCCCTGAACTGATTCAATGAATGATCACACAGTCTGAAGAAGGGGTAAAACTTCTTCAGATGGATCATTCGTTCTTCATGCTCATCAATGATATCATGAATTAAAATATGCGATTCTGTCCCCATGGGAGCCTCCTTATAATCAATTAAAAGATATATTTCTTAAAAATTTCAATCAATTCCTCTTCCTGTGACGGATCATAGGAAATATAAAATGAACGTCCCTTAAACTGTCTCGGTTTGACAAGAAAAGCCTGAAACTGTTTCTTCGGTGTCTTATCGATGGACTTGATCTCCTCCCAGGATACATAACCGTAATCATGGACCAAAATTCCCTTTGTAAATACCTTTGTCGGACTGACTGTACGAATCAAAATAAACAGGATCAGCCCAGCGACAAGAACGATCGCCCCCAATAATACCTGATAATAACTCTCCGGCATATTCGGATTTGGTGTATTCCACTCCATGATCAGACGGATTACAACAACCACACCAACACATACAATAAAAAATAATGTGAGCCATTCTTTTTTTGGCTGTTTGACCGACATAATCTTGTCACCATAGGCTGGGTCAACATGAATGGATTTCCATATCTGATTCAGATAAAAAACGGAAAATCCAATGACCGCCAGCACGATCGTAGCCACATGGCCCCACTGTCCAATTATCTCACTCATAATAAAATATCCTCCTCAAAAATTATACCTTTAACTTCATATCCCCATTATGAATATATCCCATCTTCCGCATGCCCTGGGCCACACCCATCGTGATAACTGCCGGAAGCAGGAAATGGAAAACAACAATTTTGATCAAAACGATCACCGGTGATTCAAATGCTGTCATCGTCTGATACGTCATGATCTGTCCAACGAGACCGGATGTTCCCATACCGGAGCCGGTTGCATTATTAACCATATTAAATAAAGGTGATATGGCAATTGGTCCGAGAATAGCCGAAGAAATGATCGGCGGTACCCAGATCAAAGGCCGCCTTACAATGTTCGGCACCTGGAGCATGCTCGTACCAAGCCCCTGGGATAATAAGCCGCCCAGACCATTATCCCGGTAACTAATGACCGCAAAACCAACCATCTGACAGCAGCATCCGATCGTTGCCGCACCGGCTGCCACACCGTTTAGACCAAGAATAATGCCGAGTGCCGCTGAACTGATCGGCAGTGTCAGCACCATACCCATGACAACCGAAACAACGATACCCATGATGATCGGCTGCTGTTCCGTTCCCCAGTTGATAATGCCTCCGAGCCATGTCATAAACTGAGAAATCGGCGGTCCGACAATAATGCCTACCGCTCCCCCGGTCAAAATCGTTACAGCCGGTGTAACAAGCAGATCGATCTTTGTTCGTCCTGCCACCAGATGTCCCAGTTCAATACCCACATAAGCTGCAATAAAAGCCCCTAAAGGTTCTCCTGGTCCGGATAACACAAGGGCACCGCTCTCAGAAAAAAGTGTTCCGGCAGAAATGGCACTGGCATAGGCACCGATCATTCCGGCTGCCGCAGCGGACAGCGTCACGTATACTGACTCTCTGAATTTATAGGCAACGCCGACACCGATCCCGGCACCGGTCAGACGCTGGGCGATCACAGCAAAAGCGGATATGTACATACCGATATCTCCGCCGATCAGATCCCCCACCTGTTTCATAATTGTTCCGATGATCAATGTTGAAAAAAGTCCCAGTCCCATGCCGCTGAGTCCGTCAATAAAAATGCGGGACAAAACCTTTTTAATTGTTTTCATAATATCTCTCCTCGAAAAAGCCATTTTGGCACATAATATCTTATTGATTATAGCACAGGAATCGACATATGTAACATTTTTTCTCAAATAATTCTTGCCTGGCTGTCATCTCTCCGCTATAATGCTCTAATGAAGAAGGAGATGTCACTATGTTTCGCATGTGGATAAAAATATTTAAAGATAACCGGCTGGTCAAAGATACCGTTATTTCCGTTACGGATCCGAACCTTAGCCGAACTGGCAAAGTTTTTCATGCAGTATCCGAAGGCTGCATGGAATTTGACCTGTCTCAGCCCATCTGGCTGGATGCCAATGTACGTGAGTTTCAGCGGCATAACAAAACACGCTTTACTCAGGATAATTTTGTAGAAGAAATTGATTTTGATTATCTTGAAGTTCATATTATTGAAGAATAGGAGATGCAGATAAAAAATTATGATGTATATATTATTGATCGTTGGTTTTTTCTTTTTAATTAAAGGAGCCGATTATTTTGTTGAAGGAAGTGCGGCCATTGCCCATCTTTTAAAGGTTCCAACCGTTGTCATCGGACTGACCATTGTTGCCATGGGAACAAGTGCTCCCGAAGCAGCCGTCAGCATTACCGCCGGTCTGGCCGGAAGTAATGGTCTTGCTTTAAGCAATGTTATCGGTTCCAATCTTTTCAATCTGGTGTTGATCGTCGGAGTATGTGCGGTTATCCGGCCTTTTATTATCGATAAGAATATTATGAAACGGGATTTTCCGGTGGCCATTCTCGGCTCTGTTATTTTATTGTTTTTTATCCGCGACCTTTATATTTCACGTATGGAAGGCCTGTTTCTCCTTTCCTGTATGGCCCTTTACCTGATCGTAACCGTCATATCCGCCATCAAAAACCCGGTGGAGATGGACATGGAGGACCGTCCCCTTCCAATGCATACCAGTCTGATCTATATCGTCCTCGGTCTCGTCGGCATCATCCTTGGCGGCAACCTTGTCGTTGATAATGCCTGTGCCATTGCAGCGGCTTTTGGACTGAGCGAAACACTGATCGGTCTCACCATCGTTGCTGTCGGCACTTCCCTTCCAGAGCTTGTTACTTCCATTACCGCCTCGAAAAAAGGTGAAAGCGGCTTGGCTCTTGGAAATGTGGTTGGCTCCAATATTTTTAACATTATGTTTATTCTTGGTCTGTCCACCTCCATCCATCCGATTGCTGCAGATCCGGTGGCCCTTGTGGATATTTTGATCCTGATCGTATCCACAACCCTCATTTATATCTTCTGCAGGATACGCAGCAAGATGGGCCGTTTTATGGGTACTGCCTGCATTGTCGCCTACGCTGCCTATGCCATCTATATTATTTTACGCTAAATAAAACAAGCCTTTGAATATCTCCGGTGTATCTGCCGGGAATATCCAAAGGCTTTTTCTTATTTCTTCCATGTGGATGGTGAAAACAATACAAGAATTGGGAAAATCTCCAAACGTCCGATCAGCATATCCAATGATAAAACCATCTTTGCCAATGCAGAATACTGGTCAAAGTTGGACGTTGGACCCACGAGTCCAAATCCTGGACCGATATTGTTGTATGTAGCAGCCACCGCCGAAAAATTCGTCTCAAAATCAAATCCATCCAGACTGACGATAAGTACAGACAGCACAAAAATAAAAAGATAGGCCGAAATATAGGCAAAAATAGACTTTCTCACTGTTGAGTCGATTACTTTTCCCTCAAACTTTACAACCTTAATACTTCGCGGATGGATCAGCGATGCAATTTCATTTTTAATGGACTTGAAATACATAACAATTCGTGAAACCTTAATACCGCCACCGGTACTTCCCGCACAGGCACCGATAAACATGAGCGTCAACAAAATGCCTTTTGTAAACGGTGTCCAGAAATTAAAATCCACTGTGGAAAATCCGGTCGTGGTCATAATGGATGCCGCCTGAAACGCTGCATGATGAAACCGCTCAAATAAACTTCCGGCACTGCTTCCCAAATTCCAGGTGATCAACGCGACTGCCGCAAAATAAATGATAAAATACCATCGGACTTCTTCCATGGCAAAGGCTTCTTTGCCCTTTCTGTAGAGGAGCAGAAAATAGAAAGAAAAATTGACTCCGAACAGCATCATAAAAACCGTTGTTACAGCCTGTAAATATACATTATAGCTTGCAATACTGTCATTCAGGATACCAAAACCGCCTGTTCCGGCTGTTCCAAAGGAAAGGCATAGAGCATCAAATAACGGCATACCGCCAATAAGATAAAGCACGATCAGCAAAACGGTCATGCCAAAATAAATCTTGTATAATGTGAGTGCCGTTTCTCTGAGCTTTGGAACCAATTTGGATACGGATGGTCCCGGAGACTCGGCCTTCATTAACTGAAGATTATGCTCACCGCCGGCCAAAGGCAGGATCGCCAGAATAAACACCAATACTCCCATTCCGCCGACCCAATGGGTAAAGCTTCTCCAGAGCAATCCACATCGTGACATGGCTTCCACATCGTGCAATATACTCGCTCCCGTTGTCGTAAATCCGGAAACAGTTTCAAATAAAGCATTGACAAAGGAAGGAATTTCTCCGCTGATCACAAAGGGCAGACACCCCATAATACTCATAACGATCCATCCCAGGGCAACCGATATATAGCCTTCCTTCGTATAATACGTTGTCTTTTTCGGTTTTTTTATTGAAAGCATGATTCCTAAAATCAGACACAAAGCCGCACTGATCACAAAAGCCCAGCCGCTGCTCTCCTGATAGACCACTGCTGTTCCAATCGGAAGCAGCATCAATAGTGCCTCCACCCTTAAAATCCAACCAATAATATATCTTATACTTCCATAATTCATAACTACCTCTTAGAATTGTCTAAAATATCCTCCAATCGATTTAAATGTCTTCCCCGCGTTACAACGACAACCTTATCCCCAGCCTGGATCCTGTCCTGACCGGATGGAATATAGACACGTTTGCCCCGCAAAATACTACAGATCAAAAGATCTGATTTTAACGGCAGATTCATCAACGGAATATCTGTCACCTTTGATTCCTCTTCCACAGAAAATTCCAGTGCTTCCGCCTTGTTATCCGCAATACGATAGACCATATCCACCTTACTTTCATGCTCATTCGTAATACTGTTTTCCAGATCACGCACATACTGGATAATATGCTCCGCTGTCAAATATTTCGGACTGATAATACTTCCGATCGGAATACTGCGCACAATCCCCTCAAAACTGATCTTATTGACTTTTGTGATCAGCTTGGCTTTGGACATCTGATTGGCATATAAGGAGAGCATAATATTTTCCTCATCCAGATTGGTCAGCGATACAAAGGCATCCATATGCTCCAGCCCTTCTTCAAGAAGGAGTTTACTGTCTGAGGCATCCCCGTAAATAATCACCGCCCCTTCCAGCTTTTCACTCAATTCCTTACATCTCTGAAGATTATTTTCGATGATCGTTATATTCACTTTGGACTTCAATAATTTCTGTGCCAAATAATAAGCTATCGTTCCACCTCCTGCGATCATCACATTGCGGATCTGCCGGGCTTTAATCCCAACGACATTAAAAAGAGCATTCATCGACTCTGTCGGTGCGATCATGGAGATTTTATCCCCCGCCATCACAACGGTGTGACCGCTTGGGATGACAACCTGATCCCCCCGTTCAAGAATACAGATCAGGAAATGATTGCCGTATTTGACCGCTATATCCATAACCTTCATCTGATGCCATGGAGATCCTTCCGGAACCTCCAGACGAAACATATAAGCCCTACCTTTGGCGAAGGTATCCACATCCAATGCAGACGGCACCTGAATCAGCCGTTCAACATCCCTCGCTGTTGCAAATTCCGGATTGATTGCCAGCGACAGCCCCAGTTCCTCCCGAATATAACTGATCTCCTCCATATATTCCGGATTACGTACTCGGGCAATCGTTTTACAGTCTCCGGCCTTTTTCGCGATCAGGCAGCTTAACAGATTTACCTCATCATGCCCCGTTACAGCAATAAGCAGATCAGCTTCCTCAACACCTGCTTCTTTTTGCATCTTATAACTGTTGCCATTGCCGATATAACCAATAACATCCAAGGCATCAACAGCTGCCTGCACACGTTCCGCCTTCGGATCGATCACAGTGATCTCATGACCTTCTTCGCTGAGCTGTTCTGCCAGCGTGTAGCCCACCTTACCACAGCCTGAAATAATGATTTTCATAATTTTACCCCATCAAAATAATATTTACTCCCCCATGGAGCGTAGTTTTCTCTGATACAAACATACAGTGAAAAAGGACGCCCTACGGCGTCCTAAAATTAAGCATATACACGAATGATGGATGACATTTCCTTAATAAAAGACATACCATTCAGCGTCTGTATCGCTGCTTTAAAGTTCTTTTCCCGGACAACATCCGTTATTGCGACAATTTCTGCTGTGCCGCTGCCAGCTGGTTTTTGTATGATCTGTTCGATGCTCACCTCGTTATTGCCAAGAATTCCTGCCACGTTTGCAAGAACTCCCGCACAATCTTCAACAAGCATACGAACAAAATATTTACTCTCGATCTCATCGATGGTCTTGATCGGCAATTCCTTATAACAGCTGCAACCGTTTCTTGCAAGACAGCCGTCTTTAATATTACGTGCCACATCAATAATATCACCGACAACAGCACTGGCTGTCGGCAACTCACCGGCACCGCGTCCGTAGAACATGGCATCATCCAATGCATCCCCATGAACGAATACAGCATTGAACACGTCATTCACAGATGCCAGCGGATGGGTCTTATGGATCAGCGTCGGATGTACACGAACTTCCACGCCGGTTTCGGTATTTCGTGCGATTCCCAAAAGCTTGATCACACAATCCATGTCTTTTGCATATTTAATATCCTTAGATGTGATATGTGTAATACCTTCCATATAGACATCATCAAAGGTAATTCTGGAATGGAAAGCAATTGAACCCATAATTGCCATCTTACGTCCGGCATCAAGACCTTCCACATCGGAAGTCGGATCCGCTTCTGCATATCCAAGTTCTGTTGCCTTCGCAAGGGCTTCATCAAACTCCATACCTTCCTGATCCATCTTGGTCAGAATATAGTTTGTCGTACCATTGACAATACCCATAACTTCCGTAATATTATTACCAAGAAGACAATGTTTCAATGGGCGGATGATCGGAATAGCACCGGCACAGGAAGCCTCAAACATAAAATCTACATGATTGGCTTCTGCTGCATCCAGCAATTCTCTGCCATGAACTGCAATCAGGTCTTTGTTGGCAGATACAACACTCTTGCCGGCATTCAGACAGCGCAGGATAAAAGTACGTGCCGGCTCAATGCCGCCCATAACCTCTACAACGATCTGAATACTGTCATCCGAAATAATATCTTCAAAATTCTCTGTCAATAAAGATGAATCCACATCTTTACGTGTTTCCGGAATACTTTTTACAAGAATCTTTTTAATTTCAATATCTGTTCCAGCTCTTTCAACCATGTCGTCTTTACGCATCTGAAGTACTTTATAGACGCCACCGCCGACGGTTCCGGCTCCCATGATCGCAATTTTAATTGAATTTATCTCGTTTTTCATAGCCTATCTCCTCTGTCTTTCACATATCCATGTGTATTATCTATTTTATCATGATTTTTTTATTTGTACACTAAAAATTAGTTAAGATGCATGTTGTCTACATAAACATACATAAAATCGGCGGTATTAAAATAACCGGCAGATAATTAGCCACCTTGATCTTTGTCACGCCGAGCAGATTTAAACCAAGACCGATGATAAGCACCGAACCGGCACAGGTCATTTCATTAATGGCATAGTCGGTAAGGAAGGGTGCAACAAATCCTGCAAGCAATACCAGCCCTCCCTGAAATCCTAAAACAAAGAAGTCGGACAGCAGTACGCCAAAACCAAGACTCGCCGCAAGGACACAGGAGGATATCAAATCCAGCGTGGCCTTCGTATACAGCATTTCACAGTCGCCCGTAAGTCCCGCCTGAAGAGAGCCTACGATCGTCATTGCACCGACACAAAACAACAGACTTGCTGTGACAAAACCTTCCGCAATGGTCACCTGACCATTTTCCTGTTTAAATCTTTTTTCAATCCAGGCAGCCAGCCGGTTCAGCTGTCTGTCAAGATCGAGTGCCGTTCCGATCACCGTTCCAATCGCCATGGACAAAATTAAAACCAGTGTGTTTTCGCCCTTTAGCGCCCCGGATACACCGATAAAGACCGTACATAAGCCGATTCCGGTCATTAACGCTTCCGTTATCTTTTCGGGTATTCCCCGTTTCAGAAGCATTCCCACAAGGCTTCCTATCAATACAGTCAATACATTGACAAATACACCTATCATCTTCATCCCTCAATTCTGGAATTTCTCAATATCATTACTATACCCAAGCTTAAAATCCTTGTCAATAAATTTCTTTTACCGGGGTAACGTATTCATGTATCAAAGTCTCAGAGAAAAAGAAAAGGCGGAATCGATTCCTGTCGATTCCACCTCTATCTTCAGACTTTATTCTGCCGCGGATTCACTTTCCTGGCTTGTTTCTGTTTCATCTGTTGTACTTTCTGCAGATTCTGTACTTTCCGTTTCTGTCTCCTCTGTATTCGATTCGATCTTAAACGCTTCCCATTCGGAAGAAACCGTATATTCTGCCTCTTCGATCATGGCAACCAGCTTTTCATTTAAGCTTTCACTCTGACGCTGATCTTCCAGCACACTGAGTGCTGCCTCTGTTGCTTCTTCATCATTTAAAGAAATACATTTAATAATGTGATAACCGTAATCGCTTTCAACAAGACCGCTGATCTCGCCTTCACCCAATTCCCAGGCTGCTGTATAGAACGGTTCAACCATGTAAGAGTAGTTTACAGGATCATATCCATTCTTATCAAAGGAGAACTCAAATCCTGCATTCTCGGATGTATATTCATCAGCTAATGTTTTGAAATCTTCGCCACTCTGAGCTTTCTGAAGAACCTCTTCTGCCAGTTCCTTCTGAGATGTACGGTAAGCTTCCGCCTCCTCATCCGTCATATCCACATTGTTGCCTTCTTCATCCTGCTTAACCGTCTCCGTTGTTGAGATCAGAATATGCTGAACTTTAATACATGTGGCCTCTGCCTTTTCATCATCTGTAAGTTCCACCTCTTCCGCATCCATCATGGCCTGATACACATAACCTGCCAGTGTACTCTTTTCAACAATGGAGCGTACAGCATCTTCTGTAATACCTTCTTCTTCCATAACATCTTCGCCTACGCTTGTCTTAAAGCTTTCCACATACTCATCGACGGATGTTTTATCATCTTCACTGAGGGAAACACCATAATCTTCGGCCTGAGAGCTTAAAATAAGCATCTGAACAAGTTCATCTGTTATCATGGCTTTCATGGAATCACCGAAGGTTACGCCCTCCTGAACTTCCATGTTCCAGATTTCATTGCCGTAATAAGCTTCATACTGACTCTTCATCACATACGTATACAATCTGGCTTCATCCATAGTGATCGTACCCTGTTCCATCGTCAATGCCGGATCTGCAGCCGCAGAACTTCCTGAAGTTCCGCTTGCACCGTTTCCACAGCCAACAAGAACAGATGCAGTCATCACAGCTGCTGCAAAAAGAGAAACCATACGTTTCATCATCTTTTTCATAATAATCTATTCCTCCTGATTATAATATTCAATATTCTGTACATTATAGATTATTTTATATTTTCAAGCAATGCTTTGACATCTTTTATCACATTTTTTTCACATTTAAGAATATCCTGCACTTCTTCCTTTCGCATTTTCAAAAGGAAATGCGGATTATCTCCAGGCTTAAACCGCATTCGCCGGCCATACCGCTCAATAAGCTCCGGAATCCGTTCGACACAGACTGCTGCCTGGCTGTAAATATAAATTCGCGTCTCATCACCGCGGCAGGAAAGCTGTGTAATGCATGCTTCGTGGGCCTGGGCCTTTAAAAGAGCCACATCCAGAAGATTCTGTGCCGATTTCGGAAGTTCTCCAAAACGGTCTGTCAGCTCATCCACCATCTCATCATACTCTTCATCATTCGATATACATGCAATACGTTTGTAGATTTCCAGTTTCTGAACTTCATTTTTAATATAGGAGGCCGGTATATAAGCATCCACATTCAGATCAAGCACTGTTTCAAAGTCGTCCTCATTCACCTGCTCACCCTTCAGTTTCTGCACCGCTTCATTCAGCATTTTGCAATAGAGATCATAGCCTACCGATTCCATGTGACCGCTCTGCTGCTGGCCAAGAAGATTACCGGCACCTCGAATTTCCAAATCCCTCATGGCGATCTTAAAGCCTGATCCGAACTCGGTAAACTCACGAATGGCTGCCAGACGCTTTTCCGCCACTTCTTTCAGTACCGTATTTTTACGATATAACAGAAAGGCATAAGCGGTTCGATTGGAACGGCCAACACGCCCTCTCAACTGATAGAGCTGGGATAGGCCAAGCCTGTCCGCGTCATGAATGATCATCGTATTGACATTGGAAATATCCAGACCGGTTTCTATGATCGTCGTGGATACAAGGACATCGATTTCCCCATTGATAAAACGATACATCACCTTTTCCAGCTCCCGTTCACTCATCTGACCATGAGCAAATGCCACCTCAGCCTCCGGTGCCAGTTTTTGGATTTCGGCTGCCATTTCCACAATGCCGTTGACACGATTAAACACATAGTAAACCTGACCGCCCCTGCCGATTTCCCTTGCAATGGCCTCCCGGACCATTTCCTCATTGTATTCCATCACATAAGTCTGAATCGGCATTCGATCCATTGGCGGTTCACTCAGCGTACTCATATCCCTTATACCGATCAGACTCATATGAAGTGTTCGCGGAATCGGCGTTGCCGAGAGGGTGAGAACATCCACATTTTCTCTCAATTTTTTAATTTTTTCTTTATGTGCCACACCAAAACGCTGTTCCTCATCCACAATGAGCAGACCCAAATCTTTGAATTCAATATCTTTCGACAAAATTCGATGAGTTCCGATCAGAATATCCACCATGCCTTTTTTCAGCTCTCTGACCGTTTCTGCCTGCTCTGTTTTCGTCCGAAATCTGGACATGGTGCGAATATTGATCGGATAATCCTTCATTCGCTGCACAAAAGTATTGTAATGCTGCTGGGCAAGAATGGTCGTCGGCACAAGAAGTGCTACCTGTTTTCCATCCTGAACCGCCTTAAAGGCTGCCCGAATAGCAACCTCCGTCTTTCCATAGCCCACATCACCGCAGATCAGACGATCCATGATCCGGTGACTTTCCATATCTTTCTTTGTCGCCTCAATGGCCGTCAGCTGATCATCCGTTTCCTCATATGGAAACGCCTCCTCAAACTCCCTCTGCCAGATCGTATCCGGCCCATAGGCGAAACCTTCCTGTGCCTGCCTTGCCGCATAAAGTTTGATCAAATCCTCGGCCAGATCCTTTACCGCACCACGTACCTTATGTTTTGTACGATTCCATTCCGAACCGCCCAGTTTATTCAGTTTTGGCCGTTTTGCATCAGCCCCTGCATACTTTTGGATCATATCCAGCTGGGTCGCCAGAATATACAAGTTATCTCCGCCAGAATATTCGATCTTTATATAATCCTTCTGGACTTTATCCACTTCAATTTTTTCAATACCCTTGTAAACACCCAGACCATGATTTTCATGAACCACATAATCACCAATATTCAGATCCAGGAAACTGTTCAATTTCTGACCGCTGTACCCGGATTTCTTTTTACGGCGTTTTTTTGTTTCTCCGAAAATATCACTTTCCGATAAAATAGCAAATTTAATCAACGGGTATTCTACGCCACTGTGCAGATTTCCATGGTAGATGACAATCTGTCCCGGCTGTGCAACACAGTCAGTCGTGTCTGTCACAACAGCATTCAAACCATTTTCTGCCAGATCTCTGGACAAATGCTCGGCACGTGTCCTTGAAAATGCCACAAGAACCACCCGGTATTTATTTGTTTTCCACCGCTTTAAATCCTTCACAAGGAGAGGAAAATTCCGATTGTAGGACTGGATGGACTGAACATCCAGATGATACTTGTGCATCGGCACAAGCTGTCCCACCTTTTGCTCCAGCGTGCTTAAAAGCAGACACCGTTCTTTGCTCAAACGATGGAACAAATCCTTTTCGGAAAGAAGGATTTCCATTTGTCCCGGAATAATATATCCCTTTTCCAGTCGCCCCTTCATACTCTCCAAAAACTCTCGTGAAACGCCTTCCGCCTTTTCATGCAGCCTTGCCGGCTCGTCCAAAAAGATCAAGGTTTCATCCATTGGAAAATAATCCAGAAAGGATGCTGTCTCATCATAGAAATACCGGATCATACTGTCCATATTGGAACTTCCAAAAGAAAACTCAAAGGCTTCCTGAACCTCCTCATAGAGATGTTTCAGATTGGCTGCCGCCTCCGGTTTTCCTTCTTTCTGAAATACCCGTCTGCCCTTATCTACATCCTTTTTAATCCGGTCCAGGCCTTTCTGTACTCTTGTTTCCGTAAAAACCATTTCCGCTGCCGGATATATGGAAATTTCTTTGTGACGCTCAATGGAACGCTGGCTGTCCACATCAAAGCTGCGGATCGTATCAATTTCATCATCCCAGAATTCAATTCGATACGGGCAGTCATCTGCCAGATTATAAATATCAAGAATACCTCCCCGCACAGAAAATTGTCCGGGACTCTCCACCTGAACCGCCCGCTCAAATCCCATATAGGTCAGACGTTTGATCAGATCCGCCTGATCCACAATGCCTTCTTCCCGCAGCCGGATCACCTGCTGTTTCAATTTCTCCAGCGGAAGCAGACTGTCCATCAAGCCGTCAATCGTCGTAACGACCGTCACCGGCTGATGCTCCAACAGTTTCTGAACAACCGCCAGACGCTGACGCACCAGCGTCTGCCCATGCACATCGGCACTGTAAAAAATAATATCTCTCGCCGGATAATCGTATACATTCTTATCAAAAAAGCGGTAATTCTCGTAAATATCCTTTACTCTTTTCTCACTGTGGGTCACAATTAATTTAAATGGATATTCTTCCGAAAAACTGGACATCCAGTGGGTCTTTTGTGCATCCACACAGCCCTCCACATATACCGGACATTCTCTCTCCTGCAGATTTTTCCGAATACTCTCGTACTCACTGAGCTGGAGCAGCGGTTCTCTGAATAATCTCACTACGCATCCCTCTTCTTCGCATTATATTGATTCATTGCGCCATCAATATCATCCATAACAATGAGCTTTACAGCACCGATCACCCCTTCTGAGGCTTCATCAAGGGCCTTCTGCTCTTCCTTCGAATATTTTGACAGGACATAGTCTGCCAGATCCCAGCCCTCTGGTTTCTCGCCAATTCCCACTTTAATCCTTGGGAATTCCTGTGTTCCCAGATGGGCAATAATATTTTTAATACCATTATGTCCACCGGCACTGCCTTTTTTGCGGATTCTAAGACGTCCCACATCCAGACTAATATCATCATATATAATAATGATATTTTCCGGTTCGATTTTATAGAAGTCTGCAATTTCCCGTATACTCTCACCGCTTAAATTCATATAGGTCTGGGGTTTTGCCAAAATCACCCGCATTCCCTCAATGATTCCGCGTCCCACAAGGGCCTTATGTTTCTTTGTTGTTACATCAATACCAAATTTATTTCCAAGCACATCGATCATATCAAATCCCACATTGTGCCGGGTTCCTTCATAAGTCTTTGTCGGATTTCCCAATCCTGCAATCAGATACATCGTCATCTTCCTTTCTGTCTGCTCGTTTGTTTCCTATATTTTTACATACAAAAAGCACACGTTTTAACTCAGAGAGCCTTTCGTGCGTTTATATTCAAAAGAATACACAGAATTCTTTCCATTTGTCAAGAGTTCCCTTGCCTTCGACGGATAAAACTCAGCCATTCTCCGCTCTTCAATCCTGTCATCACAAAAAGGAGAAGGACCTTTAAGTCCTTCTCCCCGCTTTGTTTCCCCATATTTAACACTTAGAATGCCGTCTCGTCTTCTTTTTCCATTGCTGCAATCTCATACTTTTCCAATATGATCGACTGGATACGTTCCCTCGTCTCTGAATTAATCGGATGGGCAATATCTCTGTATTCACCATCAGCAGCTTTGCGGCTTGGCATCGCAATGAAAAGCCCCTTTTCGCCTTCAATGACTTTAATATCATGAACAACAAATTCATTGTCCAGCGTAATTGAAACAACGGCTTTCATCTTTCCTTCTTTTGTAACTTTTCGTACTCTTACATCTGTAATCTGCATGTCTTGTATCCTCCCCAGGAACCTTTTACTTACTATAAAATATATCGTTCGTTCTTCTCCACAACGATATTCACTTTTCCTTCTTCACCTTTATAAGAAGAATTGGCACGTATCGTATCTCTGCTTTCAACGATACAATTTTCAATGACTGTATTATCTCCGATATAAACATCGTTTAAAATAATTGAATTTCGGATCACACAATTATTGCCCACATAAACCTTTTTAAACAGAATGGAATCTGTCACTTCACCATTGACAATACAACCACTGGAAACAAGTGAATTCTTCATAAGTGAACCCGGATTAAATTTTGCCGGCGGCAAATCCTCAACCTTGGAATAAATATTCGGATAGTCGCGGAAAAAGTAATCGCGAACTTCTTTTTTAAGAAAATCTTTATTCGTCTGGTAATAAGCATCTACAGTTCCAATATTCTTCCAGTAACCCTCATGCTTATATCCAAAAATCTTCTTAACATCTTTATATCGCACCAGAATATCCTGTACAAAATCTGTACGTCCCTCCTCATGAGCTTTCTGGATCAGCTCCATAAGAAGACGGCGGCGAATGACATAAACACCGAGTGATACGGTATTCGTCTGGGCAACCTGCGGTTTTTCTTCGAAATTAACGATTCTGTCGTCTTCACCCATACGCACAATGCCGTAACGATGCAGGTCTTCCGAAGCATCATCAATATCCTTCACTGCCACAGTAATATCCGCTTTTTTCTGAATATGGTAATCCAGCAGCTTATCATAATCCATCTTATAAACACAGTCGCCGGATGTGATCACCACATATGGTTCATGACAGGTTCTAAGAAAATGAAGATTCTGATAAATGGAATCTGCCGTTCCCTGATACCAGGAATTGCTTTCTTCGGTTATGTACGGTGTCAACACATATAAACCGCCCTGTTTGCGGCCGAAATCCCACCATTTTGAGGAATTCAAATGTTCATTCAACGATCTTGAGTTGTACTGTGTCAATACAGCAACCTTCTGGATATGGGAATTGCTCATATTACTTAATACAAAGTCGATGCATCGATAGCTGCCGGCTACCGGCATTGCAGCGACTGCACGTCTTTTTGACAATTCGCCCATTTTGTTATTGCTGCCCCCTGCTAATACGATTCCAACTGCTTTCATTACATCTCACCTGCCTTAACTATCGCATGTCCGCTTGCAAGCAGACCATCCGGATAATCTGCCGCTTCTGTTTTGCCTACAATTGCCGTATTCTTTCCAATCTTAACATTGGACGGAATGACCGAATTCTCGGATACCGTCACAAGATCAAAGGCATATACTTTCGGGTTCAATGTACTCTGTGCATATTCACCCACACTAAATACAACGTTCTCTCCGATCGTAACATTCTCAGCTACAATCCCTTTATCAATCATACAGTTCTTACCGATATGTGTTCCGCTCATAACAATGGAATCTCTGACAACCGCTCCCTCTTCTACGATAACGCCGGTTCCGATCACACTATTGCAGATCTCGCCGTAAATCTCCGAGCCTTCCCCAACGATACAGCGGTTTACTTTGGAATTCTCGCCATAGTATATCGGTGTTACCATATCTGTATTGGTATAAATCTTCCAGAATTCTTCATATAAATTAAATTCAGGAATGATATCGATCAATTCCATATTCGATTCCCAATAAGATCCTAATGTACCTACATCTTTCCAGTAACCATTAAACTCATATGCATAACAATTCTTTGTTTTTTCGTGAACGTAAGGAATAACATGCATACCAAAATCACATCCGGGCTGATCTTTTAATGTGACCAGTGCCTCCCGCAATGTCTTCCAGTTGAAAATATAAATACCCATGGATGCCAGATTGCTGCTTGGCTTTTCAGGTTTTTCCTCAAACTCGCTGATATGGCCATTCTCATCAGCGACAACAACACCAAAACGGCTGGCCTCTTCCCATGGTACCGGCATACATGCGATCGTAATATCTGCATTTCTGGACTTATGGAAATCGAGCATCACTTCATAATCCATCTTATAAATATGATCCCCGCCAAGGATCAGTACATAGTCCGGATTATAACTCTCAATAAACTCCAGATTTTGGAAAATGGCATTGGCGGTTCCTGAATACCAGTCCGCATTCTCACCGCTTTCATATGGAGGCAGCAAAGTTACACCACCATGATTACGGTCCAGATCCCAAGGAATACCAATTCCAATATGTGTATTTAATCTTAAGTGACGATACTGGGTCAAAACACCGACAGTATCGATGCCTGAATTAATACAATTGCTTAATGGGAAGTCAATAATACGGTATTTGCCGCCGAAAGCTACTGCCGGCTTGGCCACATTTGCCGTCAACACTCCCAATCTGCTCCCCTGCCCTCCTGCAAGAAGCATGGCTATCATCTCTTTTTTAATCACGATATCACCTCTTGTTGTTCTGTATGATTATTTCATTATAACACCTGGGTTCAGAATTGTGAACACTTTTTACTATTTTTTTACGGATAGCCTCTAAAAAATGTTCAAAATTCCGATATTTTTCGACTTGTGTGAATTTTTTCAAAAAATTATGCACAATTTTACATCCGATATTTTGTGCATCTTTATTTTATCACTTTAGAATCTTTATTTTTTTTTAGATTCACGTTATAATATATAGGTTATCATACATGAAATTCGAATATTATTAAGGAAGTGCTATATACTATGTATAAAATTGATTTTAACCGTCCGATCAAAATCCACTTTATGGGTATCGGCGGTATCAGTATGAGCGGATTGGCAGAAGTTCTTCTGGAACGAGGATTTACCATTTCCGGTTCCGACATGAAGTCCTCACCGATCACTGAAAAGCTCGAATCCCATGGGGCATCGATCGTTTACGAACAGAAAGCTGAAAATATTACAGATGACATAGACTTGGTTGTTTACACTGCAGCAATCCATCCGGATAATCCGGAATACCGGGCAGTGATCGAAAAGAACATCCCTCATATGGATCGTGCCGAGCTGCTTGGCCAGATTATGAACAATTACCAGAATTCTATTGCCGTATCCGGAACCCATGGAAAAACAACGACAACCTCCATGCTCTCATTGATCATGCTGGAAGGCGGTTGTGATCCTACCATTTCCGTTGGCGGTATATTAAAAGATATTGACGGCAACATCCGCGTGGGCCGTTCCCAGAATTTCATTACGGAAGCATGCGAATACACAAACAGTTTCCTGAAATTTAATCCACGTATCGAATTGATCCTGAATGTGGAAGCCGATCATCTGGATTTCTTTAAAGATCTTGATGATATCCGTCATTCTTTCCGTCTTTTCTCTGAAAAGCTGGATGAGAACGGCATACTGATCATTAATGGCGAAATACCGAATGTGTCCTATTTTACTCAGAATCTTCCATGTAAAGTGCTGACCTACGGTTTCGATGCCGATGACAACTACACCGCGCAAAATATCACCTTTGATGAATATGCCTGCGGAAGCTATGATCTGTATGTGGATGGTCAGAAGATCGATCATATTACACTTGGTGTCACAGGTATCCACAATGTTTCCAATTCCCTTTCGGCCATTGCCGTTGCCCGGGAACTTGGAATCTCCATGGAGCATATCAAAGCCGGTTTATTAAAATTCAAAGGTACAGACCGTCGTTTTGAATATAAGGGTGAGATCAATGGTATCACCATCATCGATGACTATGCCCATCACCCGACGGAGATTGAAGCAACTCTCACTGCTGCTAAAAATTATCCACACAATAAAATCTGGTGTGTGTTCCAGCCGCATACTTACACCCGCACCAAATCTCTTTTAAATGAATTTGCAGAGGCCCTTTCCCTGGCAGATCACGTTGTCCTTGCAGACATCTATGCTGCCCGCGAAAAGGATCCGGGTGACATCCACTCAAAAGATCTTCAGGTTGCACTCCAGAAAATCGGCACACAGACCGACTATTTCCCTTCATTTGAGGAAATCGAAAACTTCTTATTACAGAACTGTGCCCATGGCGATCTTTTGATCACAATGGGGGCCGGAGATATCGTCAATGTCGGCGAAGACCTTTTAAAAAAATAACATATTGTTCATGCGTACACATAAATACCGTCCATTATCCAGACTATCCGGATATGGGCGGTTTCTTTATAAAAAAACTTCCACAAAATTATCCACTTTTCCACATCCTTATTTTATAAGCCTTTTCACCACTTATCCACATTATCCACAGATTTATTAACATTTTTGTGTTTTTTCACCTGTGGATAATTCAATTTACATAACGCATTTTGATAATACTTCAAATTCATCGCAAATCTCTTGATTTTTCAAGGAATTTCGACATATTTCACATGACCGGATAATTATAAAAAAATAAGTTATCCACATTGTCCACATTATCCACATCCTGTTTTTCCCGAACTCGCTCCTATTTTCAAGAAATTTAAAACATGGTATACTTAAAAAAAATTTAACGGAGCGAATCATCTATGAATACCATTCAATTACATACAAATATGCCCCGAAATATTACGATGATCCCGAATGAATTTTTGGATCATTATATGTCCGGAGCCAATGGCGAATTTTTAAAAATATACCTTTATCTTCTTCGATGGGCCGGTTTCCCGGAAGCAAATATTACAACCGCATCCATCGCAGACTTTTTTAATATGACAGAAAACGACATCAAACGGGCACTTCGATTCTGGGAGCATGAAGGCCTTCTCCAGATTGGCTGGGATCCGGATGGCAATATCTCTGCTATTTGTTTGCGTCCTGTCAACGCACCTTATGATCAGGCGATTCCACCTGAGGCAGAACCAACGGAGATCGCCCCTGACACGCAAAAACAGATGCCGCCGACACCGGCCTTTGCAGGCAATCCTTCTTCGGAAAACAGTTCCCGTCAGATTCCTTCTTATTCCATGGAGAATATCCAGGATTTTATGAATAATGATCATGGCGATGAACTTTTCATCGTTATTCAGGAATATACAGGCAAACCTTTAAACCAGACCGATATGAATACGATTTTATTCTTCTATCAGGAGCTCGGTATGTCTGTCGATCTGATCGAACATTTATTTGAATACTGTATTTCCAATGGTCACCGCCGTATGAATTATATCCAGGCGGTTGCCATCGGATGGGCAGAAGCAGGCATCCGAACCGTTGAAGACGCAAAAACCTACTGTGCATCCTTCAATCAGCTGAATACAGCAGTCATGAACGCTTTTGGAATTAAAAACCGCTATCTCTCGGAAGATGAACTTCTTTTTATCCGCCGCTGGAATAAAGAATTCCATTTTTCCCAGGAGATCATTACAGAAGCATGCAGACGTACCATTATCACTGCCGGTTCAGCCAGCTTTAAATATGCCAATTCGATTCTCGAACGCTGGAAGGACCAGCAGGTAAAAACTCTGGAGGATGTCCGCCGTTTAGATGAAGCCTTTGAAAAAAATAAAGCCCAACGTGCCGCCAAACAGCAGGAGAATAAAGCTGCCAAAGCACCTGCAGGCAAAAAACCGGCTTCCCGTTTTCATAATTTCAATCAGCGGTCTTACGACTATGGTGAGATGGAGATGGAATTTGTTAAGAAACTCCATTCCCGTTCACAGAAGTAACCGCTATTATGGGAGGATATGATTGATATGCTGAATAATTCACTATACCATACCATTATGAGAGAATATGACCGCCGTCAGGCTGTCCAGAAACACCTTCAGGATTTAAGGATCCAGGAGATCTATAAAACACTCCCGGAATATGAAGATCTGGAGCAGAAACTGGTCTCTCTCTGTGCCCAGGAGGCCCGTACCCGAGTTTTGAATCCCGGTTTGGATCATTCGGACAGCGCTGCAAAACTGCATGCACAGATATCAGAGATCAAAGAACGCCAGCATCAATTACTGATCTCTTCCGGATTTCCTGAAGATTATCCGGAACTGAAGTATACATGCCCAGTCTGCCGAGACACCGGTTTTTACCAGAATGACCTGTGCGACTGTTTTCGAAAAGCCGCTGCCGAAGTCATTTACAATCAGTCCCGGATTGCTCAGATCCTTGAAAAGGAGAACTTTGATACCTTCAAGATCAGCTATTATCCGGAAACGATTGACCCCCGTTTTGGCATCAGCCCCGCTGACAATATGCGGGCGATCCTTTCCGAATGTCAAAACTATATCCAAAACTTTGACCACGTATTTTCCAATCTGTTTTTTACAGGAGATACCGGTGTCGGAAAGAGTTTTTTAACCCATTGTATCGCCAATGAGCTTTTGAAAACTTCCCATTCGGTTCTTTATTTAAGCGCCTTTGATCTCATTGAGGCTTTTGAAAAGCATACTTTTGGAAATAACGATGACGATGCGGATAATTTTTATGAAGATACACTTTTCGATTCCATCATGAACTGCGATGCTCTGATCATCGATGACCTTGGTACCGAGAGTATTAATAACTTTACTGTATCTCAGCTGTTCCTCTGTCTGAATCACCGACAGGAACATCGAAAATCAACCATTATTTCCACCAATCTTCCGGTGGAAGCCATTCAGGATATTTACAGTGAACGTATATCCTCCCGAATCATCAGCTACTATAATATTTTTCTGATTTTTGGTGATGATATTCGTATACGAATTGCCCGTTCCGAAGGCTAAGCCTTGACACTATCCAACGGGTTTCGACATATTTCTTGACAATAGGGCGTATCATGGGGCATAATAATAATTGATATTTTTTGCCCTTTTTTACAATCGGCAGTTTTAAACTACATACTATTTAATTATATAAAGTACGGAGGTAAATCATGCGTCAGCTCAATATCGATTTCAAAGAAACTATTCCAGTAGCACCGTTGGCTATTATCCCTCTCCAGAGCAGTTGGAAACTCGGCAATAATGTTAACGACTATATTGTTTCCTGGAGAAAGGAACGTCACAGTGATCACCACACAAACATCCTTTTTGAAGAATATAAAAAGGACAGTTACATCATCGATGCAAAATGTTCCCGTTTTGGTTCCGGTGAAGCCAAAGGAACAATCAATGAATCCATTCGTGGAAAAGACTTATATTTGATCGTTGACGTTACAAATTATGACATCACATATAAATTATGCGGTCATGTAAACCGTATGTCACCGGATGATCACTATTCCGATTTGAAACGTATCATTGCTGCTGCTTCCGGTAAGGCTCGCCGTATCAATGTTATCATGCCTTTCCTGTATGAAAGCCGTCAGCACAAACGTTCTTCCCGCGAATCTCTTGACTGTGCACTTGCACTTCAGGAATTAAAGAACATGGGTGTTGACAATATCATTACCTTTGATGCTCACGATCCTCGTGTCCAGAATGCGATCCCTATGAGCGGTTTTGAAAGCATTCAGCCAACTTATCAGTTTATCAAAGCACTTTTCCGTTCTGTTGACGATCTGATCATTGACAACGAACATATGATGATGATAAGCCCGGATGAAGGTGCTATGACTCGTGTTGTATACTATGCAAACGTTCTTGGTATTGATATGGGTATGTTCTACAAACGTCGTGATTACTCCCGCGTTGTTGACGGACGTAACCCAATCGTAGCTCACGAATTCCTTGGCTCCTCCGTTGAAGGTAAAGACGTAGTCATCGTTGATGATATGATCTCTTCCGGTGAAAGTATGCTTGATACAGCAAGAGAACTTAAGAGACGTAAAGCAAAACGTGTATTCGTTATTTCCACATTCGGCTTATTTACAAATGGTCTGGAAATTTTCGACAAGGCTTATGAAGAAGGCACGATCAGCAAGATCCTGACTACAAACTGTATCTATCAGCCAGCTGAATTACTCGAAAAACCATACTATGTCAATGTTGATATGAGCAAGTATGTGGCACTTCTCATTGATTCCCTGAATCATGACCACTCCATCAGTGATTTACTGGATCCATCCGATAAGATCCACAAATTATTGGTTGATTATAACAACAAACACAATAGATAATTTTTAATAAAAAACTTCGGGCTTGCAAGAGTACCGAAGTTTTTTATTACAGTTTATTTTAAATAAATTGGCTGGTAAGCCACACCAAGCTGTTCCAGTGCATCCATCTCCCTGTGCTGACAGGAGAAAATGATCACCTGCTCAAAGCCCTGGTCATGAATCCATGCCAATGTTCGTTTCAGACGGTTGTCATCATAAAATACAAAGCTGTCATCCAAAATGACCGGCATATTTTTTTTCGGGAATAACAAACGGATCATCGCCAGACGCAATGCCAGATATAACTGCTCTCTGGTTCCCGAGCTTAATTGTTCCGCATCCACAAACCCAGAGCCCGTATCCACTTTCAGATGCATCTCATTGTCCACAACAACACGCTCATATTTTCCCTTTGTCAGTTCCTTAAGCATTCTGGACATTTCCTGATTTAGTGCCGGACCAAAATCCGAATGGATGTCTTCCGACAGATCATGAATGATCTGAATACACTCATCGATCACTCCGGCCTGTTTTCGACTCTCATCGACTTCCTCTGACAACTGTCGGATTTCCAACTCAAGATTTTCTCTGTCCATATCCTTTTGTTCCAGCATTTCTTTTTGAACAAGCAGACGCTCCAAAGATTTTGTCAGTTTCTCCTCCTTCTCCCGAAGGAATTGAACCGTTTCATTGTCCATATCTTCATCCATGTCCAATGAAATATCGTCTCCATATTTTTCCAGATAAGGCTGCAGAGGGATCTGAACCTCTTCATACTTTTTCCTCAACAGCTGCATCTCTTCTTTGAGCTGCCGAAGCTGCTCTTTACTTCCATGGCCAAACATATGCTGTTCCATTTGATCATGAATCTCATCCAGATTTTCTTTGCTCTCCCGGACCTTTTTCCCCATATGTCTCCGCCTGCTCTGCAGCAATATGGCTGTAAACAAAAGAATAACTATAAAAATCCCCACTGCTCCCATGCGAAGTAAAATGCTGTTTTTTAAGAAGAAAACAAGCAGCACAGGAATCAGCCCAAACAAGGCAATTGAAAACAGAATCGCCAGATTTCGTCCCATCAATTGGCTGTACCGGTCGGAAAGTGCATCGTAGATTTCATTTGCCTCTTCCCACTGTTCCTTCAGTTCATCAAAATCATCTTCTGCGGCCTCCTGTTTCATCTTCTCGTATGCTGACCGCTTTTGTTGATATTGGGCAGCAATATGATTGTTTTGCTCAATCAGTCGGATCGCCTCCAGACGTTCTTTCTGCTCAATTTTACGACTTTCCATATCCGTCCGATGTTCCGACTTCATTTCTTTCCGAATGTTGTCTAACTGTTCCTGCTGCTCCTGAATATTTTTTTGAAGCTGCTGTCTTTCAACCTCGCCCACATCCAGAGCGTCCATTTGTGACTGAAGCTCCTGCAGCCTTTTTTCAGAACTTCGATCCAGACAGGATTTTTTCTCTTTTCTCAAATAATCCAACGTCCGCCCCAGATCCACATCCTGACTTTTTGTTCTTTGAATATTGGCCATATAAGCCTGCAGTGAAAGGCCAAATCGGGCATCCACACGACTTTCCATCTGTCGTATACTTAATGTATTCTGAAACGTATTTCGTGTGAGCCCTTCCACCAGAGCGTCGACCTGTCCCCCTGGAAGAAGAATCTCCTTGCCGGTACTGAGCTGCTCCACTTTGAAAATTTCATCTTCTTTATAAAAATTACGCACCAGCCGATAGGTTTCTCCGTCATGTTCAATCTCCATAGCCCCTTCGTAATTTCTTCCCCCGTCCCAGGGTTGAAATCTGGAGTATTCATCCTTTTTTGAGGCTTTACCCCGAAGACGCTCCACTCCAAAAAGCATGGCCTGGATAAACTGGTGAACTGTCGATTTACCGGCTTCATTTTCTCCATAAATCACATTGATCCCCGGATACAGATCCAGTTTTCTCTGGTGAAAACAGCCAAAATGAGTCATATATAACGAATTTATACGCATCTTCCGTTTTCACCCCTTCCATAATAC
>JAXJRF010000210.1:0-2766 GCA_036310765.1 Frisingicoccus sp. | reverse complement strand
GGTACGGGATGTGCCATCCCTGGTATTATGGCTTGCCGTACGATCCGTAATGAAAGAGAACGTCGTGCGACAGCTATGCTGACACCATTTATGCCTTGCGGTGCAAAACTTCCGGTTATTGCCCTTTTTGCAGGTGCATTCTTTGCGGATGCCTCCTGGGTTGGTACTTTAATGTATTTTGTCGGTATTTTACTGATTTTCTTTGGTGCTTTACTTGTAAATAAAATCACAGGATATAAATACAGAAAATCCTTCTTTATTATGGAGCTTCCGGAATATAAGATTCCAAGCTTAAAGAGAGCATTTATGTCTATGTTATCTCGTGGTAAAGCCTATATTATCAAAGCGGGTACGATTATTCTTGTGTGCAATACGATCGTACAGATCATGCAGTCCTTCAACTGGCAGTTCCAGCTTGTTGAGGCGGGCTTTGAACACACATCGATCCTTGCAACGATTGCTTCTCCGATTGCAGTTATCCTTGTGCCGATCGTCGGTGTTGCAGCATGGCAGCTTGCAGCAGCAGCGGTTACAGGTTTTATTGCAAAGGAAAATGTGGTTGGTACGTTAGCTGTTTGCTATGCCTTAACAAATTTTATTGATACAGAAGAACTTGCACTTGTTGGCGGTGCAAATGAAGTGGCAGCAGTTATGGGTATTACATCGGTTGCGGCCCTTGCTTATCTGATGTTTAACTTATTCACGCCGCCATGCTTTGCCGCACTGGGGGCTATGAACTCAGAGATGCAGGATAAAAAATGGCTTTGGGGCGGTATTGCCCTTCAGTTTGCCACAGGTTATACCGTATCATTTTTGGTGTATCAGATTGGTACAGTGATCACAACTGGAGCTGTTGGCGCCGGATTTGTACCGGGTCTTATCGCAGTGATTGCCATTGTGGCTGTTGTAGTTGGACTGATCAAAAGAACAGAACTCAAATTTGCTTCGGAATATAAATTAAGTTAAGAGGTGTGGATATGATAAATTTCGTTGTTGTAGGAATCATTGCAGTCATTTTTGCTGCTGCGGTTGTCTATATCGTAAAAGAAAAAAAACGCGGTGTAAAATGCATTGGCTGTCCTGCTGCAGGAACATGTGCTTCTGGAAACAACGGAAACACAGAGTGCAGCTGTGGATGTCAGTCCGAATAAATCCATGAAACTTGGAACTCTTTCCCGAATAGTTATTGTTCGGGAAGGAGTTTTTCTTTTTTGTATATACTTGAAATGAAGTGAAATAATTGTTATCATGAACAGAACAAATATATGTAAAATGGAGAGAATTTATATGGAAGAATTATATCAGTTAATTGAGGAAAAGATTCAGGCAGCCGGTTATCCAGGCAAAATCGATGGCGGCGAGTTTTATGCGGATGTCAGTGCGGAGGCAGACCATCAGGAACTTGGCACGTATATTTTTATTATAAAGAAAAGTGATACATTATCCTATAAAGGCTGCATGACGATTATGGAAGATCAGTTTGATCTGCATTATGTGGATATCCATGAGGGGGATAAGGAATATCATGTGGATTTTGATGCTTAATCATAAAAATAAATATACCAATTGAGGGGGAGATACTTATGCCAAAATTTATGAAGGGAAAAATGGAACTTTATCTTGCGATCGCCTTGCTGGTTGTTGTGATCATGGGAGTTCGTTTCTTCCAGAGCCGTAAGGAGGAAAATGGATCAACTCTGGAAAGCCGGAAGATATTATTAGAAAAAGTAGAAGATGATACACGCATTGTAGAAGAAACAAGAATCAAAGATTATATTATCAGTGGATTTATTGGTCAAAATAATACTTATGGTATTGCTGTATTCCAGCCAAAGGGCGAGAAGGGATATAAACTTCAGTCCACTTATACGAAAGATCAGGGCGAAATTTTAACAGAACATCTGTTGATCGGTGAGTCCTACTATGATATTTTCTGGTTTGAACAGGCAGACCTGGGTTATGCCGAAGTTACATATACAGACAATGCTAAGGGTGAAACAATGGAGCCAATCCGGTTGGATGCAAAAGCTAATGATATTTTGTATTACGAGACACCAGTGGATGACTGTGCCGTTAAAGTCGTTTTTTACGATATAAATGGCAATATGTATGAGTAGGCAGTAAAGTGAAAAGAAAAACAGATAAAATCATGTTGTGTGTTTCCATGGCTATTTTTGGAACGATTGGATTATTTACCAGAAATATTTCCGTCAGTTCCGGAGAGCTTGCTTTATACCGGGCAATTTTGGCGGCAGCATTGATTTTCCTATATTTAATCCTGACAAAGCAGAAGATGGACTTGAAGAGCATTGGAAAAGAGGTTCCCTTATTGCTTTTTTCCGGCATCGCCATGGGAATTAATTGGGTTTTGCTGTTTCAGGCTTACCGTTATACGACGATTTCTGCGGCAACATTGAGTTATTATTTTGCTCCGGTCATTGTGACTGTCGTATGTCCGTTTCTGTTCCATGAAAAGATGACAATAAAACAGGTGGTATGTTTTATAATGTCCACAGTCGGCCTGGTATTGATTATAGGATTTGAAAATATGGGGCAAGGCGGGACAGACCTGATCGGTATATTATTTGGTCTTGGCGCTGCTGTCTTTTATGCGGCAGTTATTTTGCTGAATAAATTGATCAAGAGCGTAGCAGGCATTCAAAGGACATTTTGGCAGTTCGTTGCGGCCATTTTGATTTTGATTCCTTATGTTGCTTGCACAGGCGGATCGACACTTGAAAACCTGGATGGCAAGGGATGGATCTG
>JAXJRF010000209.1:0-20765 GCA_036310765.1 Frisingicoccus sp. | reverse complement strand
GTTCTCTGTGAGACGATCAAAAAAACAGCCTTTAAAGTGACACGTGTCGGACAGCTTGTGGCTCAGGAAGCATCACGTCGGTTGAATGTGCCATTTGGTATTATTGACCTGTCCCTGGCACCAACACCAGCAGTAGGCGACAGTGTTGCTGAGATTTTGGAAGAGATTGGTCTGGAATCCGTAGGTGCACCTGGAACAACAGCGGCACTTGCACTTTTAAATGATCAGGTGAAAAAGGGCGGTGTTATGGCATCCTCCTATGTAGGTGGATTGTCAGGTGCTTTTATACCGGTGTCTGAAGATCAGGGAATGATCGATGCGGTTCAGGCCGGTGCCTTGACATTGGAAAAGCTTGAGGCCATGACTTGTGTATGTTCCGTTGGATTGGACATGATCGCCATTCCAGGAGATACAAAAGCAACGACAATTTCCGGCCTTATAGCAGACGAAATGGCCATCGGTATGATCAATCAGAAAACGACAGCTGTACGTGTCATTCCTGTCATTGGAAAGGGCGTTGGTGAAATGGTTGAATTTGGTGGACTGCTTGGTTATGCACCGATCATGCCTGTAAATAATTTCAGCTGTGATGCCTTTGTGAATCGCGGCGGCCGTATTCCGGCACCAATTCACAGCTTTAAAAATTAATAGATAATGGGGGACTTGAAATGTCTGACATTTTAAAAGGACTGGAACCGGAGAGAGTGTTCCGCTATTTTGAAGAAATTTGTGCGATTCCTCATGGATCGGGAAATGAAAAGGCCATCAGTGATTACTGTGTTGCCTTTGCAAAATCTCATAATTTATGGTTCAGACAGGATGAAGCTAATAATGTGATCATACGTAAACCGGCATCCGAAGGTTATGAAGATGCACCTATTGTCATGCTCCAGGGGCATATGGACATGGTTTGCGAAAAAAACAGTGATGTAGATTTTGATTTTGAAAAAGAAGGTTTGAAATTAAGAATCGTTGATGACATGATTTATGCGTCCGGTACAACATTGGGCGGAGATGATGGAATCGCTGTTGCCTATGCTCTGGCAATTCTTGAGGATGATCACCTGGCTCATCCAGAGCTTGAGGTTGTTATTACAACCGATGAAGAAGTGGGCATGGATGGTGCCAGAGCATTGGATGTCAGTGATCTGAAAGCAAAATACCTTTTAAATCTGGATAATGAAGAGGAAGGTCAGATTTTGACTTCCTGTGCGGGCGGTATGAAGAGCCGGGCTGCAATCCCGACACGCCATGTTGAATGGGAAGGTGTATCCGCTGTCATCCGTATTTCAGGCTTAAAGGGCGGACATTCCGGTGCGGAAATTCATTGCGGAAGAGCCAATGCCAATCGTCTTTTGGGGCGTGTTTTAATGAATTTGAATAAGGAATTGAATGTCGGCGTGCGTGAAGTCAATGGCGGCATGAAGGACAATGCTATTCCTAGAGAGGCAGAGGCGAAAATTGTTCTTGATCCGGAAGATATCCAGCGTGCTTTGGAGATCAAGGACGAATTTGCGGCTGCAATAGCTGATGAATTTGCTGTTTCGGATCCAGATATTCGAATTGAATTGAATGTAGAATGTAATGAAAATAAACAATATACAATCATCCATCCGGCCGATATGGAACGTGTATTATTTATTTTTGTACAATCCATCAATGGCATACAGACAATGAGTATGGAATTACCGGGTCTTGTTGAAAGTTCTTTAAATCTTGGTGTTGTCCGTACAGAAGAGGACAATGTGAATTTTGCCTGGGCTGTCCGAAGCAGTAAGAAGAGTTTGAAATATCTTATGAGTGATCAGCTGCAGTACCTTGCAGAGTTTGTCGGCGGAACTTATTGGTATGAAGGTGAGTATCCGCACTGGTCTTTCAAGAGTGATTCCAGACTTAGGGAAGTTGTTGCGTCATCCTATCGGGAGCTCTTTGGCAAAGAAGCAAGGATTGAGGCAATCCATGCCGGTCTGGAATGTGGTCTGATTTCGGAAAAAATGCCGGATCTGGATATTGTTGCAATTGGTCCGGATATCCATGATATCCATACACCGGGAGAACATCTGAGTATACCTTCCGTTGAACGTTCTTATCGTTTGATCTGTGACGTTCTGAGCCGATTGAAGGCTTAGGAACCGCAATCGGGTACAGTTATGTCGAAGTCCTGTGTACGGCTTTGACTCTCATTTATTTGAGTTATATGGACTTTAAATACTATAAAATTCCTTCATTGACGAGTGGCTTTATCGGAGTTCTTGGATGCCTGCATATCATGCTAAGTGATCGGACATGGAGAGATGGGCTTGCCGGCTTTCTCTTTCCTGCGGTTGTTTTGCTTTTGATTTATCTCTTATCAAAGGGCAGGGCGATGGGCGGAGGTGATATCAAGCTGATCGCCGCCTCGGGAATTTTGCTTGGATGGCAGAAGAATCTTCTGGCTTTCCTTTTGGCGGGTATGATTCTGCTTGTCTTTTATCCGCTGCGTCAAAAGCTTTTCAGGCAGCGGGAGAGACTGGCATTTGGTCCATATCTTTCGCTTGGCATTTTCCTGAGTCTGATCTGGGGAAATGCAATCATTGGGGCCTATATGTCATGGTCGGGAATTTTATAAAAATGGATGTCCTGTAAAACAGTTCTTATCGAAAACCTCCCCGCATATATTTATAGCAGTATATGTGAGGAGGTTTTTTATGGACCAGTTTAATCTTTATAAAGATATTCAGGCCAGAACCGGCGGTGAGATTTATCTGGGCGTTGTCGGTCCTGTACGCACCGGTAAATCCACCTTTATTAAACGGTTTATGGATATGATGGTCATTCCCAGAATTGCAGACGTACATAGTCGGGAACAGGCAAAGGATGAACTGCCCCAGAGCAGCGGCGGCACAGTGATCATGACATCGGAGCCGAAATTTATTCCAAAAACTGCGGTAGAGATTCCGATTGATGATCAGGTGAAAGTAAAAGTCCGCTGTATCGACTGTGTCGGATTTATGGTGAACGGTGCCTCCGGGCACGAAGAAAATGGAAATGAGCGAATGGTCATGACTCCCTGGTTCAATGAACCGGTTCCCTTTACGAAGGCGGCTGAAATCGGAACACAGAAAGTTATTAAAGAACATGCCACCGTAGGTCTTGTTGTCACAACGGATGGAAGTTTTGGTGATATTCCGAGAAGTCAGTATGTTCCTGCTGAAGAAAAAACGATTGAAGAGCTTAGAAAGATTGGGAAACCATTTATGCTCTTGTTAAATACGGTCCGGCCTTATTCGGAGGAAGCAAAAAATCTGAAACAATCTCTGGAAGATAAATACCATGTCCAGTGTCATCCGCTTAACTGTGAACAGTTGAAAAAACAGGATATTGACACCATCATGCAGTCCCTGCTGTACGAATTCCCGGTTTCAGATATGGAATTTTATCTGCCCCGGTGGCTGGATGTCCTTCCAAAGAATCACGAATTGAAGGTACAGATCATTTCGACTTTAAAGGAACTGATCCGAAGCACCCGGTCGATGCGTGATTTTCGCAAAAATGAAACGATCCTTAACCAGCCATGGATGAAAAAATACTATATCGAAGACATGGATATGTCCAACGGCCGTATACGGATCCATATGGAGCTGGATATGCATTTTTATTATGAAATGCTGTCAGAGCTTATGGGTACTCCGGTGAAGGGGGAATATGAATTTTACAGTCAGATCAAAGAACTGGCAGATCAGAGGGACGAATTTGGCAAGGTATCCCAGGCAGTTGCAGCAGTTCAAGGCAAAGGCTACGGTATGGTCATGCCAAATGCGGAGGAGGTCACCTTTGAAGAACCGGAGCTTATACGTCATGGCAGCAAATATGGCGTGAATATTAAAGCGCATGCACCGTCTATCCATATGATATCGGCAACCATTGAAACAGAAATTGCACCAATCGTCGGTACACAGGAACAGGCGGAGGATCTGATCCGATATATACGTTCAAGCAGTAAAGAGAGTCCGAAGGATATGTGGAACACATTGATTTTCGGGAAATCCGTTGGTCAGCTTGTGGAGGAGGGCATACAGACGAAAATCGGGCGTATGACCGATGACAGTCAGAGTAAAATGCAGGAGACATTGCAGAAAATTATTAATGACAGCAATGGCGGCGTTATTTTTGTTATTATATAGGTTGGAATGGGATTATCTGGAGAACAGATAGTCCCTGTTTTTTGTGTTTGATGACGTTGCTATTATTTATGAATAATGTTAATATAAATATGTATGTCTAAAAATAATGAGGGTGATTTTTATTATGATGAAAGTGACAATGTATACCGATGGTTCGGCCAGAGGGAATCCGGATGGTCCTGGCGGCTATGGAACAATTCTGGAATATATAGATACCCGGGGACAGCTTCATACAAAGGAGATTTCCCAGGGATATAAAAAAACAACCAATAACCGTATGGAAATGATGGCAGCTATTGTTGGCTTTGAAGCATTAAACCGTCCCTGTGCGGTGGATGTCTATTCCGACTCCCAGTATCTGATCAATGCCTTTAATCAGCATTGGATCGATGGATGGATCAAAAAGAACTGGAAACGAGGTAAAAATGAACCCGTCAAAAATGTAGATCTGTGGAAACGGCTGCTGAAAGTTATAGAACCCCACAAAGTGACCTGGAACTGGGTGAAGGGACATGACGGACATCCCCAGAATGAGCGATGTGATACGCTTGCTACGATGGCGGCTGACAGTGGCCAGCTGATTGATGATGTGATTTTAGAATAAATGAGGATTGAAATGAGAAAAACATTAAAGGAACAACTCCCGGAAAAGTTTTCCAAACGTATGGAAGAACTTCTTGGCGATGAATATACAGATTTTTATAACAGCTATGATGAAAAAACATACGCGGGTCTGCGTATGAATACTTTGAAGATTACACCGGAAGAATATTTAAGCCTGACCCATCAGGAACTGGATTCGGTTACCTGGTGTCCGACAGGATTTTACTATAACGGAAGCAGAGAGTATTCAAAAAATCCGCTGTATCATGCAGGGCTTTATTATATCCAGGAACCAAGTGCCATGTTCCCGGCTCAGGTTCTGCCTGTAGATGAAGGGGATTATATACTGGATATGTGTGCGGCACCCGGTGGTAAAAGCACAGCTTTAGCTGCAAAGTTACACGGAACCGGCTGTCTTGTATCCAACGATATCAGTGCATCCAGAGCAAAGGCTTTGTTAAAAAATATTGAGGCCAGCGGTGTTCGCAATGCCATTGTGCTGACGGAGGATCCAAAACATCTTGTGCCTTTTTACCCGGAATACTTTGATAAAATTTTGATCGATGCTCCTTGCTCCGGCGAAGGAATGTTCCGAAAGGAACCTTCCATGATGAAAGCCTGGGAGAAAAACGGACCGGATTTCTTCTCTAAGCTTCAGAGGGAGATTGTGGACAGCGGTATTGCCATGTTGAAACCCGGCGGTATGATGGTTTACTCCACCTGTACATTCTCTGTTGAGGAGAATGAGGGCACATTAAAATATATTTTGGATACTTATCCGGATATGCATGTTATCCCGATCGAACAGACAGGGGAAGGATTGATGGAGGCCCATCCGGAGTGGGTCGATGGACCGGAAGAGATTCGGTATGCAAAGCGTCTCTGGCCGCAGCATTTGAAAGGTGAAGGACATTTTACGGCACTTCTGCAGAAAGATGGGGAACGCTTTGAAAATATGCCAGAGATGGGTGAAAAGGGCATGAAAGCCCTCCCGGAAGAATTTGAGCAGTTTTTAAAGGACGGCGGTGTAAAGATCGCCTTTGATCCGTCAAGATGTGTGATTCAGGGCGATCATTTAAGCTATCTGCCGGAAAATATGCGTCCTTTGGGCAAGCTTCGTCGTATGCGTACCGGCTGGTATCTGGGAGATATTAAAAAGAAACGCTTTGAGCCTTCCGGATTTTTCGCACGCGGATTATCACCGGAAGAATGTGACCACTGGATCGATCTGGAACTGGAGGATCCAAGGGTTATTAAATATTTGAAATGTGAAACATTGGAAGTGTCGGCTGACCTGCCAAATGGCTGGTATATTGTCGGTGTCTGCGGTCACTCCCTTGGATGGGGTAAGGTTTCCGGCGGTACGCTGAAGAATAAATATCCATCTGGCTGGCGTTGGCAGTAACAGGAGAAAAGATTTGAGATTAGATAAATATCTGACAGAAATGGGGATTGGAAGCCGCAGCGAAGTGAAACAGGGAATCCGTAAGGGCTTTGTTAAGGTCAATGGTATGCCTGCGGCACGCCCCGAGTTAAAAGTAACAGAAGAAGATGAAGTGACATGGAAAGGCACGCCAGTCATCTTTGTGGAATATGAATATATTATGCTGAATAAACCTGCCGGTGTTATATCTGCAACAGAAGACGCACGAGAGCGAACGGTACTGGATCTTATTAAAAACTGCAGCAGAAAGGATTTATTCCCGGTGGGGCGTCTGGATAAGGATACCGAAGGTCTGCTCTTACTGACCAATGATGGGGATCTGGCACATCGATTATTATCACCCAAACATCATGTGTCTAAAATCTATTATGCAAAAGTGGATGGCGTGATGACAGAAAGGGATATTCGGCTTTTTAAGGAAGGCTTGAAGGTGGACGATTCTCTGACGGCATTGCCGGCCAACCTGACGATCTTAAAAACAGATGAGAATTCCAGTGAGATTCAATTGGAAATCTATGAAGGAAAATTTCATCAGGTAAAACGCATGGTACACGCAGTTGGAAAGGAAGTTGTCTATTTAAAACGGTTGTCAATGGGAAGTCTTTTGCTGGATGAAACTTTAGAGCCGGGAGCGTATCGACCGTTAACATCTGCTGAAGTGGAGGGACTCTATGCTGAGTAATGTGAAGGCTGTATTATTTGATCTGGACGGAACGCTGGTCGATTCCATGTCCATGTGGAAGGATATTGACGTGGCATATTTGCAGAAGTTTCATCTGCCGGTGCCGAAAACCCTTCAGCAGGATATTGAGGGGTTAAGCATGTATCAGACGGCAGTTTATTTTAAAAAAACCTTTGGAATTCCGGATTCTCTGGATGAGATCCAGAATACATGGAACGAGATGGCCTATGAAGCCTATACATGTACGGTGCCGTTAAAACCGGCTGTAAAAGAGTTTCTGGATTTTCTTAAAGAGAAAAATATCCCATGCGGTATTGCGACGAGCAACTCAAGAGTGCTTACGGAAGCCATATTAAAAGCCCATCAGATTGAGAAATATTTTTCGGCTGTTGTCACCGGTGACGAGGTGACAAAGGGCAAACCGGATCCACAGGTCTATCTGACAGCGGCTAAAAAGCTTCAGGTGGAACCGGAGGCATGTCTTGTTTTTGAAGACATTCCTTTCGGAATCATGTCGGGCAAACAGGCAGGAATGACCGTTTGTGCCGTTGAGGATGTTTATTCGATGAAAGACCGAGAAGAGAAAATGCGACTTGCAGATTTTTATATAAAAAGTTATGAGGAACTGTTATGATGAAAGATTTTTTACCAATAAACAGGAAGGATATGGAAGCCCGGGGCTGGGATGAGGTGGACTTTGTCTATGTGATCGGAGATGCCTATGTGGATCATCCATCCTTTGGACCGGCGATTATCAGCCGGATATTGGAGGCCAATAATTATCGGGTGGGTATCATCTCCCAGCCGGATTGGAAAAATAAAAAGAGTATCGATGTCTTTGGACGGCCAAGGCTTGGATTCCTTATTTCTGGCGGCAATATGGATTCCATGGTCAATCATTATACCGTCTCTAAAAAACGCCGCCACAATGATGCGTTTACACCTGGCGGTGTCTATGGAAAACGTCCGGACTATGCGACAGTAGTTTATGGCAACCTGATCCGTCAGACCTATAAGGATGTACCGATCATTATTGGCGGCATTGAAGCCAGTCTTCGTCGTCTGGGACATTATGACTATTGGAGTGACAGTGTGAAACGTTCCATTCTTCTGGATTCGGGTGCGGATCTGCTCCTGTATGGCATGGGTGAACGTTCCATTGTGGAGATGGCAGATGCTTTGAACAGCGGTTTAAATATCCAGGACATTACTTTTATTCCGGGTTCGGTTTATAAAACAAAGTCCTTGGATTCGGTTTACGATGCCATTTTACTGCCATCTTTTAAAGAAATATGTGAAAATAAACGTAAATATGCGGAAAGTTTTTATATCCAGTATACGAATACGGATCCATTCAGTGGTCAGAGAATGGTGGAAAGCTATGGTGATCATTTGTATGTTGTACAGAATCCGGCTGCAAAACCTTTGTCTACTGCGGAAATGGACCGGGTATACGGACTTGGTTATATGCGGACCTATCATCCATCCTATGAGGCTGCCGGTGGCGTTCCGGCAATCTCTGAAGTCAAGTTCAGTCTTGTCAGCAATCGCGGATGTTTTGGCGGATGCAGTTTCTGTGCCCTCACTTTCCATCAGGGAAGAATTATCCAGACCCGCAGTCATGAGTCCATTATAAATGAAGCGAAGGCCTTTACCTGGGATCCAGATTTTAAGGGATATATCCACGATGTGGGCGGCCCGACGGCAAACTTCCGCCATCCGTCCTGTGAAAAGCAGCTGGTCAAGGGTGTATGTAAAAATAAGCAGTGTCTTTTTCCGGAACCATGTAAAAACTTGACGGTGGATCATCAGGATTATCTCCAGCTCCTTCGAAAGCTGCGTGTTTTGCCGGGCATTAAAAAAGTTTTTATCCGTTCGGGTATCCGCTTTGACTACGTGAATGCAGATCCGGATGACACCTTTCTGAAAGAACTGTGCGAATATCATGTCAGCGGTCAGCTCAAGGTGGCACCGGAGCATGTGGCTGATCCGGTGCTGAAACGTATGGGCAAGCCGGGAAATAAGGTCTATCGAAAGTTCGTTCAGGACTACAAACAGATGAATGCACGACTTGGAAAAGAGCAGTATCTTGTTCCGTATCTGATGTCCTCCCATCCGGGTTCGACCATGAAGGAAGCCATCACCCTGGCTGAATATTTGAGAGATCTGGGCTATATGCCGGAGCAGGTACAGGATTTCTATCCGACACCATCTACCCTGTCCACATGTATGTATTACACTGGTCTGGATCCGAGAACGATGGAACCGGTTTATGTTCCAAAGGATCCTCATGAGAAGGCGATGCAGCGGGCACTCATTCAGTACCGCAATCCGAAAAATTATGAGCTTGTACGTGAGGCGTTGGAAAAAGCGGGTCGGACCGATCTCATCGGTTTTGACAAAAAATGCCTGATCCGACCACGCCGCGGTGAACATCCGGTGAAAAAAGAGGAGAAGAAAATCACGAAAAAGAAAACAATCCGAAATGTACATAAGAAGAAAAAGAAGTAAGGTGTAAAAATGGAAGAATCTAAGTTAGCTGTTGGAACTTATGGTTATATTGACAATTTAAAACAGACAGGGAAAAAATCAGCGATTATATATGCGGTATTTACCGTCCTCCTTTTTGCGGTACCGCCCCTGTTTCTGAAGACAACCTTCAGTGCATTTACAGTGGCCGCCGTTGTTATGCTCATTCCTGCATTTCAATCCTTTAAACAGTATATGAATCTGAAGGATTTTAAGAGCTGTGACCGGGAAGAATACGATAAAATTGCGGAAATTGTAAAAGGCAAGCTGTGGATGGTCCTTTTGTCCGATCTGGTTTTATCCAGTGAAAGTGGGGATATGATGTTGAATATGGCCATTATTTGCAATAATAACATTTATGGTTATGCCCCTGCACAGGCAAAGAGTGTTGAAAATATCGAGGCTCTTTTGACAAATATTCTGGCGGAAGGGGATATTTCTCATAAAAAACCGGTTGTCCATAACAGCTTTGAAGAATTTGAAGAAATGGTGATGATGCTGGCTGCCAATGAGCCGTCTGCCACACAGGATGTGGGACGCATCTATCATCAGATCCAATCCTATTGTAAATAAAGGGGAAAATATGCAGAAATTTATTGTAACACCGAATGAAGCCGGACAGCGTTTGGACAAGCTTCTGTTTAAATATTTGAATCTTGCACCTAAGAGTTTTGTCTATAAGATGCTTCGTAAAAAGAATATTACTTTAAATCATAAAAAATGTGATGGTTCAGAAAAGACGGCTGTAGGTGATGAAGTCACCTTATGGCTTTCCGATGAAACCATTGATAATTTTAGAGAAACAAAAAAGGCAGAGCGGGTGCCATGGCATTTTAAAGTCATTTATGAGAATGACGATATTCTGGCCATCAATAAGCCCGCCGGATTATTATCACAGAAAGCCAAGCCAGAGGATATTTCTGCCAATGAGGAGGCAATCAGCTATCTGATGGAGCAGGGTACGGTTACTGAGAGCACGTTACAGGTTTTTAAACCTTCCGTATGTCATCGTCTTGACCGCAATACAAGCGGTTTGCTTATTGTTGGTAAGAGCTTATATGGCTTGCAGCATATGTCTGAGATTTTAAAGGAACGTACGGCACAAAAGTATTATCTTTGTCTGGTTGAGGGTATCATCGAAGAGACCCGGCATATTAAAGGTTATCTGATTAAAGATGAACAGACGAATCAGGTTTGTGTTTCCAAAGATCCGGTGACCGGCAGCCATCATATTGAAACCCGGTATGAGCCTCTGGGCAACAACGGTTTCCAGACACTTTTGAAGGTGGAACTGATCACCGGACGAACCCATCAGATCCGCGCCCATCTGGCGTCTGTGGGGCACAGTATTGTCGGTGATGGCAAATACGGTTCCGAAGGGGTGAATGACTGGTTTCGAAAGCATTATCATTTGAAACACCAGCTCCTTCATTCCTGGCAAATGATATTCGAAGATCAAAAATTGACCGCACCTCTGTGGCCTGAATTTGCAAAGATACTTAAGGGGGTAAATCTGTGGTCGACTTATACAGACTTGCAGAAGAACTGAATATCGACGATATAGCCGTCTGTCATGCAGAGAGATTTGGAGATGTGGAAGAACTGCTTTTGAAAGATCAAAAGCTTGGAATCTATCCGCCCTTTGTGGAAACGGACATAAAAAGAAGAGTCTGCCCGGAAGAAACCCTTCCGGGTGCTTCCAGTTTTATTGTTATTTTAGAGCATTATGAGCCGGCAATTTATAAAAAAAGGGAAGGCAGATATGGAAATATTGCACCATCTGCCTGTGGCGAGGATTATCACCGGAGAGTCAGGGAGAAATTAAACCGTTTGATGGATGCACTGGATACCATGGATCCAGAAGGACAGCGGATGGCCTACGTGGACAATTCACCTTTTTCTGAAAAGCATGTGGCTGAGCGGGCAGGACTTGGACGGATTATGAAAAACGGATTATTCTATTCACGAAAATTTGGTTCCCGATGTTTTATCGGTCTGATCCTGACCAACCGTCCGCCGAAATTTTATGGTATGGAACCCCGTCAGGATTTTAAAGATCCATGGTTTGACAAATGCCGTCAATGTTCGGCCTGTCAGAAACTGTGTCCGGGAAAGGCCCTTACAGATAAGGGGATGAACAGCTATCGCTGTGTGTCTTATCTGACCCAAAAAAAGGAAGAATTGACGCTGGAAGAGTCGAAAAATATGGGACGACAGATCTATGGATGTGATGTATGTCAAAAGGTTTGCCCGTTAAATGAGCCTGTTCCTTATGGATATGAAACGGGCGAAGAGGTGAGCCTGGACGACATTCTGGCGATGACAAATAAGCAGTTTAAACTGACTTATCAGAAAACGGCAGCAGGATGGCGGGGAAAGAAACAGTTCCAAAAAAATGCTGAAATTATCTTAAAAAATATATCGGAGAAATAAAATGGCAACATGGAATTCCAGAGGCCTCCGGGGATCGGACCTGGAGGAAATGGTAAATTTAACAAACGAAAAATACAGAGAAAAAAAGCTGGCTTTAATTCAGAAAATTCCGACACCGATCAAACCGATTCAGATTGATAAGACCACACGTCATATTACGCTGGCCTATTTTGATCAGAGGAGTACGGTCGATTACATTGGAACTGTGCAGGGAATCCCTGTATGTTTTGATGCCAAGGAATGCCATTCCAGAACCTTTCCGATTCAAAATATCCATGAACATCAGGTGCTGTTTATGCAGGATTTTGAAGATCAGGGCGGCATTGCCTTTCTGCTGATCAGTTTTTCTGCAGAACATCGGTATTTTTATCTGCCCTTTCGTCAGGTGGTTGAATTTTGGAACCGTTCCAAGACCGGTCATGCAAAAAGCTTTCATATGGAAGAATTGGACGAAAACTTTGAAATCAAATGTCAGGGTTTCTTTTTAAATTACCTCCCGGCAATACAAAAGGATTTGGACAAGAGAGGTTGACAATGCCGTTTATCGTGGTATAATAGATTTAATTCTGTGTTGTAGCATGGTAAAGCAATGAAGTAATTTTGAAAGAATGGAGATAGAGACATGAAAGAGCGTTTAATACATACACCGGAAGGTGTGCGGGATATCTACGCAGCCGAGTGTGCACGTAAAAATCTTCTCTCAGAGCGTATGAAAAACGTTTTGAAATCCTATGGTTACAGAGATATCCAGACACCGACCTTTGAATTTTTTGATATTTTTAATCAGGATAAGGGTTCTCTGCCGTCCAAACAGATGTATAAATTTTTTGACAGAGAAGGCAATACCCTGGTTCTTCGTCCGGATATTACGCCATCGATCGCACGAGCTGTAAGCAAATATTTTAGCGATGAGCAATTCTCGATGAGATTTTCCTATACAGGCAATATCTTCATCAATAACTCCAGTCTGCAGGGGCGTATGAAGGAATCGACCCAGATGGGAGCAGAGCTTATCGGCGATGACAGTATTGATGCGGATGCAGAAATGATCGCTCTCGCCATCAATATGCTCCTGGCAGCTGGATTAAAGGAATTTCAGATTGACATCGGTCATGTCGGTTTCTTTAAGGGCTTGGTTGCGGAAACCGGTATGGATGAAGAAAAGACCCAGAAGCTTCGTGAATTAATTGAAAATAAGAACTTTTTTGGCGTAGAAGCCATGACGGATAACCGGGCGCTGATCCAGCTGCCGAAATTATTCGGCTCTCAGGAGATTCTTGATAAGGCGAAACAGCTGACTTCCAATACGGAAGCTCTGGCCGCTATTGCCCGTCTCGAACGGTTATATCAGATCATCGGCGAGTATGGCCTTGAAAAATATGTAACCTTTGATCTTGGCATGCTTACCCAGTATGATTATTATACCGGTGTGATCTTCCGAGGCTATACTTATGGTACCGGTGATGCGGTTGTTAAGGGTGGACGATATGATACGCTGCTCCGGAAATTTGGCAAGGATGCCGCATCTGTCGGTGTTGTTGTCATGGTGGATGACCTTCTGATCGCCATGAGCCGTCAGAAACTTTCGATTGATGAGGGCGAGTCGCTCCAGATGATCCTGTACGGAAGCGGACAGCTTTCGGATGCTTTAAAGAAAGCACGTGAGCTCCGGGATCAGGGATGTCTTGTTCAGCTGAACCGCATTGAATATGATCATCAGCTGGAAGATTATAAAGCATATGCCAAACGATTTGGCATTGAAAAAATCCATTATTTTACGCCGTCGGGCAGTATAACACTTCTGGAGGTGCAGCCATGAGATATTTGACATTTGCATTGGCTAAAGGACGTCTTGCAAAAAAAACACTGACTTATCTG
The DNA here is from genome assembly GCA_036310765.1 of Frisingicoccus sp. Classification (GTDB taxonomy): domain Bacteria; phylum Bacillota; class Clostridia; order Lachnospirales; family Lachnospiraceae; genus Frisingicoccus. The sequence continues at coordinate 7,033 of JAXJRF010000209.1, read as the reverse complement.
GAAAAGATCGGCATCGAAATGGAAGAGATGAAAGATCCGGATACAAGAAAACTGATTTTTGTCAATGAAGATTTGAAGATTAAAATGTTTTTATCAAAAGCTTCCGATGTGCCGACTTATGTGGAGTATGGTGCAGCGGACATCGGTGTTGTTGGTAAAGATACAATCCTTGAAGAAGGACGGAAACTGTATGAGGTTATGGATCTTGGCTTTGGAAAATGCAAGATGTGTGTCTGCGGACCGGAAAGTGCCAGAGAATTGCTGCAACATCAGCAATTGATCCGCGTGGCGTCCAAGTATCCAAATATTGCGAAGGATTATTTCAATAATATTAAACATCAGACGGTGGAAGTGATCAAATTACACGGTTCTGTTGAATTGGCACCGATCGTTGGTCTGTCTGAAGTGATCGTCGATATTGTTGAGACAGGAACAACTTTGAGGGAAAACGGGCTGACTGTTCTGGAAGAAATCTGTCCATTATCTGCGAGAGTTGTTGTCAATCAGGTCAGCATGAAGATGGAAAATGAGCGCATTACCGGAATACTCAATGAATTAAAAAAGGTTCTGTAATAAATAATTATTTTACATATCAGCAAATGTCTGGTATATTAGAAAAAGAAACCAGGAGGTTATTATGAGAAAGATCAAATTGACTCAGGATGCCATTAATGGCCTTTTAGATAATTTATTAAAAAGAAGTCCGAATAATTATGGACAGTACGCAGATACAGTCAATGAAATCGTTGAAGCTGTCAAAGCCAATGGCGATCAGGCTGTTTTCGAGTATACAAAAAAATTTGATGGAGCCGAACTGACCCCTGAAAATATCCGCGTTACCCAGGAAGAAATTGAAGAAGCTTACAAACAGGTGGATACGGAGGTGCTTGAAGTTATCCGTAAAGCCATCGTAAATATTCGTACATATCATGAAAAACAGAAACAGTACAGCTGGTTTGATTCGAAACCGGATGGAACGATCCTTGGACAGAAAGTAACACCGCTGACACGTGTTGGTGTCTATGTGCCAGGAGGCAAAGCGGCATATCCGTCTTCTGTTCTTATGAATATTCTTCCTGCAAAAGTAGCCGGTGTTGAACAGATCGTTATGGTGACACCTCCGGGCAAGGACGGCAAGGTGAATCCGGGAACATTGGTCGCTGCCAATGAAGCTGGTGCGGATGTTGTCTACAAAGTCGGCGGTGCTCAGGCAGTTGCGGCCCTTGCTTTTGGTACAGCAACAATCCCGAAGGTAGATAAGATCGTAGGACCGGGCAATATTTTTGTAGCCCTGGCTAAAAAAGCGGTCTATGGTTATGTGAGCATTGATTCCATCGCAGGACCAAGTGAGATTCTCGTTATTGCAGATGAGACTGCAAATCCACGCTATGTGGCAGCCGATTTATTGTCTCAGGCAGAGCATGATGAGCTGGCATCTGCCATTCTTGTAACAGTCAGCGAGGAACTGGCAGATAAAGTATCCGCAGAGGTGGATGCCTTTGTTGAACAGCTTTCCAGAAAATCCATTCTGGAAAAATCTTTGGAAAATTATGGCTATATCCTGATCGCCGAAGATCTGGATCAGGCCGTTGAAATCGCCAATGAGATTGCCTCTGAGCATTTGGAGATCGTTACCCGTAATCCTTTTGAAGTGATGACAAAGATTAAAAATGCCGGTGCTATTTTCCTTGGCGAATACAGCTCCGAACCGCTGGGTGATTATTTTGCAGGACCAAATCATGTATTGCCGACAAACGGCACTGCAAAGTTCTTCTCACCGCTCAGTGTGGATGACTTTATTAAAAAATCAAGCATTATTTACTATTCCAGACAGGCTTTGGAACCGGTAAAAGATGATATTATTAAATTTGCTGAATCCGAATCATTGACAGCTCATGCCAATTCCATAAAGGTTCGATTCGAAAAATAATTACAGAAGATCAGGGAGGCAGAGTAGATGAATCTTCGAAAAGCAGAAGTATCCAGAAAAACAAGTGAAACCGATATCCAGATCAGCCTGTGTTTGGACGGCACTGGAAAGTGTGAGGCCAATACGGGAATAGGATTTTTTGATCATATGCTGAACAGCTTTGCACGACATGGGTTATTTGACCTGTCCGTCACTGTTCGTGGTGATCTGGAGGTGGATTGTCATCATACCATCGAGGATACCGGCATTGTGCTCGGTGAAGCTATTAAACAGGCTCTCGGTGATAAAAAGGGCATTAAACGTTTCGGATATTTTATACTTCCGATGGATGAAACCCTTGTCCTTGCAGCTTTGGATCTGTCCGGCAGACCTTATTTAAACTATCAGGTACCGCTGACGGTGGAAAGAGTCGGTACGATGGATACCGAGATGGTTCGCGAATTTTTTTACGCTGTATCCTATAGCTGCGGCATGAATCTTCATTTAAAACTGATGGATGGCACAAATAACCATCATATCATTGAGGCAGCATTTAAAGCCTTTGCAAAGGCACTGGATGAGGCGGTAAGTTACGATCATCGGATTACAGATGTGTTATCAACCAAAGGTTCTCTTTGATTAAGTAGGTGATAAGATGCAATTATATGCCTGTATTCATATTTCAGACGGAAAAGCGGTAAATCCGAATGATCTGTATTATACGCGAAACAGCCGGGTAACGTTAGATCCGGTGCAGTTGGCTCTCCATTGGCAGGAAATGGGGGCTACCTATCTCCATCTGATTGATTTAGATGCATCGGCGATGGGTTATCCGGTCAACGATGTGACAATCAAAAAGATCGCAGATGCGGTGGATATTCCTGTACAATACGGCGGCGGGATCCGTACGATTAAAGATATTGATATGTATTTTAATATGGGGGTTTCCCGAGTGATCGTCGGCACTCAGGCTGTGCAGAACCCGCATTTTCTCAGGGAGATTATGCAAACCTTTGATAAAGACCGGATTCTTGCCGGTATTGATGTAAATCAGGGGATTGTTACGGACGGGGGACGCGGCAGAGTTGGCAATTACAATTCGCTGACACTGGCTCAACAGCTGGAGCGTGAAGGCATACGTTCAATCGTCTATACCGATGTGGGATGTGAGATGAGTGTGAAAGGGCCGGATATCGAAAATACAAAAGAGATTATTCGCCGAACCCATTTGGATGTTATTTATGCCGGAGGCATTGCATCCCTTCAGGATTTGAAAAACATGCAGGATATCGGTACCTGCGGTGTTTTGATCGGAGCTGCCTTATATACAGATAAAATCAAGCTCCAGGAAGCAGTGAGATTATACGAACGAGGTGAAAGATTTGGACGATAAACAGATCATAGGTTATATAGAATTAAATCAGACAAATGTAACCGCAGAAACAATTGTGGCCATGGAAAATGCCGGTGCCGATGCGGTACTTTTAATGGACGGTGATAATCAGATCCAAGAGGAGCAGCTGATCAAACTGATCAAAGCAGCCAACTCAAAATCAGACATGCCGTTATTTGTTAAGCGAAATTATAAGCGTTTAGAGGATGTAAAAAAGGTTATTTATGCTGGAAATACCCGGGCAGTCATGGATGTAGTGCTGGATGAAGATTTCCATTTGATGCGTGAGGCCAGTGAACGTTTTGGAAAAGATAATGTATTTGCATGGATTCCATCCATTCAGGTCATTACGGACGGATTGGCGGAAGCTATCCTTGAAAACGGCACCAGCGGATGTGTCACTGAAACAGTGAACTTTGATATATTAACCCGTCATCAGATTCCGGTATATCCTGTGCGTCATACACAGGACGTGGATGCTATTGCCGAGCTTCTTAAAATGGACGGGGTAGCAGCTGTTGTATCGGAGAAATTCTATTCTGAATCTGTTGATATGATGGAATTAAAGTATTATCTGAAGACACAGAATATTGCCGCAAACTGCTTTGAAAGCAAAATTCCTTTCAGTGAGTTTAAGCTGAACAGCGATGGCCTGATTCCGGTGGTTGTTCAGGAATATAAAACAGGCAAGGTTTTGATGGTTGCCTATATGAATGAGGATGCGTTTGACGAGACGATTCGAAGCGGACGTATGACTTATTGGAGCAGAAGCCGTCAGGAACTTTGGAAAAAGGGAGAGACTTCCGGCCATTATCAGTATGTAAAATCCCTGGATATCGATTGCGATAAAGACACGATCCTTGCCAAAGTTGCCCAGATTGGTGCAGCTTGTCATACAGGTAATGAAAGCTGTTTCTTTACCAATCTTGTTTCCAAGTCTTACGATGAAACAAATCCAATGACGATTTTTGATCAGGTGATGGATACGATCATTGAACGTAAGGAAAATCCAAAGGAAGGTTCCTATACCAATTATCTGTTTGAAAAAGGTATCGATAAGATCCTTAAAAAAGTGGGCGAAGAGGCAACAGAAATTGTGATTGCAGCAAAAAATCCGGACAGCGACGAATTAAAATACGAAATCTGTGATTTTCTCTATCATATGATGGTATTAATGGCTGAAAGAGATGTGACCTGGAAGGAAATTACAAAAGAACTGGCCAGTCGTCATTAATTTCATTGAAAAGAAAAATCGAAATAGTATTTACAAAGAAACTAATTAATTTTATAATAGAAAATTGGCAGAGTTTATCAGATGAGGGACTCTTCCCTGGACTTTCTTTTACAGAAATCCTGAATTTTGCCAGTTTTCTTTTTTATTAAAGAATAATAAATTTGAATAAATAAATATGCAGGAGGCACAGAATAGTGAGAAAACAGTATGGTGTAAATGAATTGAGAAGTATGTTCCTCAATTTCATGGAGAGTAAGGGACATTTAAAAATGAATAGTTTTTCATTGATCCCGCATAACGACAACAGTTTATTATTAATCAATTCCGGTATGGCACCATTAAAGCCATACTTTACACGTCAGGAGATTCCACCACGTTATCGTGTGACAACATGTCAGAAATGTATCCGTACAGGTGACATTGAGAATGTTGGTAAAACAGACCGCCATGGTACTTTCTTCGAAATGCTTGGAAACTTCTCCTTTGGTGATTATTTTAAACATGAAGCGATTGCATGGTCCTGGGAGTTTTTGACAAAGGTTGTAGGACTTGAAGAAGATCGTCTCTATCCATCCGTATATCTGGATGATGATGAAGCATTTGAGATCTGGAACAAAGAGATCGGTATTGCACCGGAACGTATCTTCCGCTTTGGCAAAGAAGATAACTTCTGGGAACATGGTGCTGGCCCATGTGGTCCATGTTCTGAAATTTACTACGATCGTGGTGAAAAATACGGCTGCGGAAAATCGGGTTGTACAGTAGGCTGCGATTGTGACCGTTATATGGAGATCTGGAACAACGTATTTACCCAGTTCAATAACGACGGTCATGGCAATTATACAACACTTGAACATAAGAATATTGATACAGGTATGGGACTTGAACGTCTTGCATCCGTTGTACAGGACGTTGATTCCATTTTCGATGTGGACACATTAAAAGCACTCCGCGAAGAAATCTGCCGTCTTGCAAATTGTGTATATAAAGAAGATGCAGAAAAGGACGTATCCATCCGTCTGATCACAGACCATATCCGTTCTGTTACATTTATGGTTTCTGACGGTATCATGCCATCCAACGAAGGCCGCGGTTATGTATTACGCCGTCTGCTTCGTCGTGCAGCACGTCATGGACGTCTTCTTGGTATTGAAGGCAACTTCTTATCCGGTCTCAGCAAAAAGGTTATTGAAGTTTCCAAAGATGGTTATCCGGAATTAGAGGAACGTCAGGAATTTATTACACGTGTGATCACAGAAGAAGAAGAAAAATTCAACAAGACCATCGATCAGGGCTTAACAATCCTTGCTGAGATGAAGGATGAATTGATCGCTAAAGGTGAAAAAGTTCTTTCCGGTGCAGACGCATTCAAGTTATATGACACCTATGGATTCCCTATGGATCTGACAGAGGAAATCCTTGAAGAAGATGGCATTACCATCGATGAAGAAGGTTTCCAGGCTGCAATGAAAGAGCAGAAGGATAAAGCACGTGCTGCCCGCAAGACAACAAACTATATGGGTGCAGATGTTACGGTTTACCAGTCTATTGATGCAGCAGTGACTTCCGAGTTTGTCGGTTATGACTACCTGACATTTGAGTCTCCAATCACTGTTATGACAACAGAAACAGAAGTTGTGGAAGCACTTGTTGACGGACAGAACGGTACGATCTTCACAGAAAAAACACCATTCTACGCAACAAGCGGTGGTCAGGAAGGTGACCATGGTATCATTACCCTTGGTGACAGCGTGTTTGAAGTGAAGGATACGATTAAACTTCAGGGCGGTAAAATCGGCCATGTGGGCGTTGTGACAGCAGGTATGTTTAAAGTTGGCGATAAGGTTACACTCTCCGTTGATGAAGAAAGACGTGCAGCTGCCTGCAAAAACCACAGTGCAACGCATTTGCTCCAGAAAGCCTTAAAGATGGTTCTTGGCAATCACGTAGAACAGGCCGGTTCCAGCAATAATGATAAACATCTTCGTTTTGACTTCACACATTTCTCTGCGATGTCTGCAGAAGAGATTAAGAAGGTAGAAGATATTGTAAATAAAGAGATCGCTGCAGGTCTTCCGGTTCTCACAAAGATCATGAACATTGAAGAAGCTAAGAAAACAGGTGCTATGGCATTGTTTGGCGAAAAATATGGTGATGACGTCCGCGTCGTTTCCATGGGCGATTTCTCAAAAGAGCTTTGTGGTGGTACACATGTTTCCAACACCGCATCCATCGCTTTATTTAAGATTGTATCTGAAACAGGTGTGGCTGCAGGTGTGCGTCGTATCGAAGCATTGACAGGACAGGGCGTTATTGAATATTACAATAAGATCGAAGAATCTCTCGATGCTGCAGCATCCGCTGCAAAATGCGAGCCAGCTCAGCTTGTAAAACGTATCGAAACACTTCAGGATGAGATCAAAGAGCTTCAGCGTGAAAACGACAAGCTTAAAAATCAGATGGCAAAAGATGCTATGGGCGATGTTATGGATCAGGT
>JAXJRF010000208.1:0-1835 GCA_036310765.1 Frisingicoccus sp. | reverse complement strand
ATGGACCTTTTCGCCAAAAATCTTGTCGATATGATGGAACAGCGTGGGGAACCGGCTGTTGTTGTATTTTATGGCGACCATTTGCCTACAATGGGATTAGAAGAAAATGACTTGAAGAGTCAGAATCTGCATTATACTAATTATGTAATCTGGGATAATATTGGTCTGGAGAAAAAGGATGGAACGATTCCAACATATCAGCTGATGGCCGATGTGATGGAAAGACTTGGATTCCATGCGGGAACCATGTTTAACTATCATCAGCAGAAAAAAGAAGACTACAATTATCTTTCGGATCTGGAACTGCTCCAGTATGATCTTCTTTATGGCGAACAGTATGCTTATAAGGGGGAACCGGTGATCACAGAAGGACATATAGAAATGGGTATCCGGGACGCAGAGATTGTCTATGGTTCTCAGGATCTTGAAGGCAATTATGTCATTTACGGAAAGAACTTCACCAAATGGAGTCAGGTTTATGTGAATGGTGAAAAACAGTCCCGTAAATTTATACATAAAAATAAGATTAAGCTGACAAAGTGCGAGCTGGAAGACTGGGATGTTGTTACGATCAGTCAGGTGGGCTCAAATAACACGATCTTCCGCACGTCTGCAGAGTATGTTTATGTGGACGGAAGTCTGAAACTTTATACGGATGAATTAAAAGAAGAGAAAATTCGAAGAGAGCAGATGGAGACAGCTGAGACAGCCTCCTCGGAATCGATCAATGAAACGATAGAAACAGAAAGGATCACAGAAAGTGCAATCGATTAGTATCAAGCAGATAAAAGGCATTAAAATCGGCAATGCGGAAAATGTTTCTGCCGGAACCGGGTGTACGGTCATTATCAGTGAGACGGGAATGTGTACCGGATTGGATGTCCGGGGCGGAGGACCGGCGTCCAGAGAAAGCGGTATTTTAAATCCGTTGGCTGCGGCACAGAAAATCCATGCTGTGTTATTGGGTGGCGGAAGTGCATTTGGACTGGATGCGGCAGGCGGAGTCATGGAGTATCTGGAGGAAAGAGATATTGGTCTGGATGTGGGCGTGGCAAAGGTGCCCCTTGTGTGCCAGTCGAATATCTATGATCTGGCGGTGGGTGATGCCCATGTCCGACCGGATAAGGCCATGGGATATGAAGCCTGCAAAAATGCTTATCTGAATAATTATCAGGATGGAAATTATGGTGCCGGTACGGGTGCGACAGTTGGAAAGGTTATGGGAATCGATCATTGCATGAAATCAGGCATCGGAAGTTTTGCGGTACAGATGGGCGACCTGCAGGTTGGTGCCATCGTGGCCGTTAATGCCTTTGGTGATATTTATGATTATCATACAGGACAGATTCTGGCGGGAATGCTGTCCAAAGACCGAAAATCCTTCGCCGACAGCCGGCGCTGCCTCTATGATATGCAGCATTTTCAGGATGAGCCATTTGTGGGGAATACGACGATTGGAGTCATTATCATAAATGCCGGATTGGATAAAAGTCAGCTGTGTAAAATTGCCGGATTGGCTCATAATGGTTATGCCCGTTCAATAGCTCCGGTCCATACGTCGAAGGACGGTGACAGCATTTATGCCCTCTCAGTGGGCGATGTTTCAGCCGATCCGGATATGGTTGGCACACTGGCAGCGGATGTAATGTCAGAGGCGATTATGAATGCGGTGAAGCATGCTAGGTCTGCTTATGGGCATCCGGCATGGGTAGATTTGAATTTTGATTTAAAATAAAAGTATAAAAAAATTGCCCCCTTTTATTGTTTTTAGTATAATTAAAATAAGAAAGGGGGCGTAGTTTTATGATGAAGAAAACAGGATGTAAAAGCTTATT
>JAXJRF010000207.1:0-2365 GCA_036310765.1 Frisingicoccus sp. | reverse complement strand
TTATTCAACTGCTTGAAAAGTATGGCAGAAAAGCACCGGAGCATATCGGTGCCTATGTAAAATCAATGAAAGACGGTATGCGATAAAAAAGACCGATGATCGGTGTGTGATTTTTCACATCGTTCATCGGCTTTTTTAAATCATCAATAACCCAGTTCTTCTCCCACAAGGATGACCTTGATACGACCGACAGGACGGCAGCCCCGGGTCACAACAAACTGGTTGCAGATACATTCCGGACTCATACAGTCCATGCATCGACCGGTTTTTGTGCAAGGTGTGCTGCGATCCAGACGTATGGTGTTCATCGGTGCTGCGGTATTGCGTGCACGATCAAGAGCGGTATCCACATTGTCAACAACCTTGTTCATGCCGGCAACAATCACGACGTTGGCTGGTCCGAAGATTAAAGAGGCCACACGATTGCCTGTCCCGTCAATATTTAACAGTTCGCCGTCCATCGTAATGGCATTGGTACTCATAAAATAATAATCACACATATTGACTTTTCCGAAAAATTCCCGTTTTTCTTCGTCTGTCTTTGGTACTGTACGGTCGAGAACAGTGTAATCACCGGCTTTCAGTGCATCGATCAGACCGATGTCTGTAATTGTCATGGAACCGCCCCAGGATACACTGGATCCGGGAGTCGTCAGGCTGAGAGCTTTTTCCACAGCCTCTTTGCCGTTGTCAACATAGTAACCTTCCATGCCACGTTTGTTTAAATTCTTGATCAGAGTTTCTGCTGCTGTTTCATAAAATTTTTTCTTGGGACTCATAAGATCACGCTCCATTCATTCACTATAGAAACAGTATAACATTTTTTTGCGGTCAAGCCCAGAAAAAAGTGAGACTTTTGCCCTATGATGAAATGTGATATAATCTACATTTGTTAAATTATGAAATCCGATGGAGGAAAAGATTTGTCAAAATCATTATATATTGCAGAAAAGCCGAGTGTGGCAAGAGAGTTTGCCAAGGCTTTAAATATGAAGGGAAAGAGTTACGACGGATATATGGAATCAGCGGATTCGGTGGTGACATGGTGTGTCGGCCATCTGGTGACAATGAGCTATCCGGAAGTTTATGACCCGGCACTTCGCCGATGGACATTGGAAACGTTGCCCTTTATCCCGAAGGAATTTAAATATGAGGTGATCGAACCGGTCAAAAAACAGTTTGAAATTGTCAGCAGCCTTTTGAACCGGCCGGATGTGGACACCATTTATGTCTGTACCGACTCGGGACGGGAGGGGGAATATATTTACCGTCTTGTGGATCAGATGGCGGATGTAAAAGGCAAAAATAAAAAACGTGTCTGGATCGATTCTCAGACGGAGGAGGAAATACTACGCGGTATCCGCGAGGCGAAGGAGCTATCAGAATATGATAATCTGGCGGCTTCGGCCTACCTTCGGGCAAAAGAGGATTACCTGATGGGCATTAATTTTTCCAGACTGCTTACATTAAAATATGGTCCCTCTATTTCTGCTTTTATGAAAACAAAACGGACGGTATTGTCCGTTGGACGTGTCATGACATGTGTTCTCGGCATGGTCGTTCGAAGAGAACGGGAAATAAGAGCCTTTGTTAAAACACCATTTTACAGGGTTTTATCGAAGGTGGAAGTGCAGGGAAGAGATATTGAGGCGGAATGGAAGGCAGTGGAGGGTTCCAGATATTTTGGAACGCCAGCTCTTTATAAAGAGAATGGTTTCAAAAAAGCGGAGGATGCAAAGCAATTGATTTCCATGCTGGAGGCAGAGCCGCCAAAGTCGATGGTCATTGATGAGATTACAAAAAAGAAGGAAAAGAAAAATCCGCCATTACTGTTTAACCTGGCGGAGCTGCAAAATGAGTGTTCCCGGCTGTTTAAACTCAGTCCGGATGAGACATTGAAGGTAGTTCAGGAATTGTATGAAAAGAAACTGGTCACCTATCCGAGAACTGATGCACGTGTCCTTTCCACAGCTGTGGCAAAGGAAATCTACAAAAATATCAGTGGACTGCGTAATTTTGCACCAACGGCTGATTTTGCCCAGGAAGTTCTGAATATGGGAAGTTACAAGACCGTTGCAAAAACCCGGTATGTCAATGATAAACAGATTACAGACCATTATGCGATCATTCCGACAGGTCAGGGACTTGGAGCTTTAAAATCAGTAAGTCGTACCGCATTCAGTGTGTATACATTGATCGCAAAACGCTTTCTGAGTATCTTTTATCCGGCAGCCGAATATCAGAAGATCAGTCTTGTTTTAAACAAGCAGAATGAAAAGTTTTTTGCTAATTTTAAGGTGCTTTTGAATGAGGGGTATCTTAAAGTGGTGGGAAAACCTTCGGAAAAGGCAAAGGATGGCGAAGA
>JAXJRF010000206.1:0-24207 GCA_036310765.1 Frisingicoccus sp. | reverse complement strand
TGCCACAGGCAGTCAAAATTCCTATTGCATCTGGTCGCATCCCATGCGGAGCGTTTATTATTTAACAGGAAATTCAACGGAATTTCCTGTTAAATAATAAACCAGACTCTGCGTATACGATATACGCAGAATCTGGCTTTTATTTTGATGGTTATTTATATTTTATTTGAAATATTCCACACCAGATTCAAACAGATGCTGATTCTGGTTTCCTGTAATATTCATTGCCACATGGTCACCGATACGTTCGGAATGTGCCATTTTACCAAGCACACGTCCATCCGGGCTTGTGATACCCTCGATTGCAAAATAGGAACCATTTGGATTGAAATCTTCATCCATCGTTGGATTGCCATTGACATCCACATACTGGGTTGCTACACAGCCTGTCTCAAAAAGCTTTTTGATCCAAGCCTCATTTGCTACAAAACGACCTTCTCCATGGGAAGCCGGAATAGCAAACACATCACCTGGTGTGACTTTCTGAAGCCATGGGGATTTATTTGTTACAACCTTTGTATAAACCATCTTGGAAATATGACGGCCAATATGGTTTGTCGTTAATGTCGGTGAATCCTCTTTCTGAGGTGTAATCTCGCCGTATGGTACAAGGCCAAGTTTGATCAATGCCTGGAACCCGTTACAGATACCCAAAGCAAGACCATCTCTCTGATTGAGGAGCTGATTCACAGCCTCTTTAATACGTTCGTTACGGAATACAGATGCAATAAATTTGGCAGAACCATCCGGTTCGTCACCCGCACTGAATCCGCCTGGGAACATAAGAATCTGTGCATTATTGATGGCTTTTACATATTCATCAACGGAGTCGCGGATCATGCCTTCATTTAAGTTTCTGAACACACGCATTTCAACTTCTGCACCGGCTTTTTCAAAAGCTTTCATTGTGTCGTATTCACAGTTTGTACCAGGGAATACAGGAATAAATACCTTTGGTTTTGCCACTTTATGTTTGCAGACATAAATATCTTTTGTTGTGTATAAGCCTGTGTCGATCTTCTTCTCTTCCACGCCGGATTTTGTTGGGAAAACTTCTTCCAGCGGCTGTGTCCATGCCTGTAAAGCTTCGTCCATCGTCACTTTCATGTCTTTGTAAGTAAATTCAGGCTCTGCTTTTACCGTACCGCAAACTTTATAATCTGCTGTAAGCTTATCCAAATCTTCCGGTGCAACTTCTGCAATGATCTCACCGTAATAAGGTTTGAAGAGTTCTGCAGCTTCCATCGTTTCATCAAGGGCAACACCGAGCTTATTACCGAAGGCCATCTTGCTGACAGCCTCTGCAATACCGCCAAAGCCAATGGTGTAAGTGGACTTAAGGACACCGTCATTTACCAGTTTTGTAATCTTTCTGTAGCTGTCCATCATCTGTTCATAATCCGGAAGGTCATAAGCATCTCTCTTCATCGGGAAGACAACCAGCTTATTACCTGCTGTTTTAAGTTCGGATGTGACAATATCCTGCTGTTTAGCCACATCTACAGCAAAGGATACCAGTGTTGGCGGTACATTCAATTCATTGAAAGAACCGGACATGGAGTCTTTGCCGCCGATGGCTGCAAGACCAAATCCAATCTGAGCATCGTAGGCACCAAGAAGTGCAGACAATGGTTCACCCCATGTTTTTGGATCTTCTGTCATACGACGGAAATATTCCTGAAATGTGAAGTGAATCTCATCCATGTCACCACCAGCTGCAACGATTTTAGCTACCGACTGAACAACTGCATAAACAGCTCCATGATATGGGCTCCATGTTGATAAATATGGATCAAAGCCATAACTCATCATTGTCACTGCATCTGTTTTTCCTTTTAAAACAGGAACTTTGGCAATCATAGACTGGGCCGGTGTCAGCTGATATTTGCCACCATAAGGCATATATACGGAGGATGCACCAATAGAACTGTCGAACATTTCAACAAGTCCCTTCTGGGAACATACATTAAGGTCAGATAAATTTGAAAGCCATGCTTTCTTCATATCTGCCACATCTTTTTCTTTTTTGAAATAGTTTTCTTCAGGATTTGGAAGTGCGATATAGGCATCGTTTTCCTGATGAGCACCATTTGTATCCAAAAATGCTCTGGAAATATCAACGATCGTCTTATCTCTCCAGTACATAACAAGACGCGGAGCTTCTGTTACTTCTGCAACGCAGGTCGCTTCGAGATTTTCCTCAGCAGCATACTGCATAAATGCGTCCACATTTTTCGGATCGATCACAACTGCCATACGTTCCTGAGATTCGGAAATCGCCAGTTCAGTACCATCCAGACCGGCATATTTTTTAGGAACCTTATCCAAATGAATCTGAAGACCAACAGCCAACTCACCGATTGCTACAGACACACCGCCTGCACCAAAGTCATTACATTTTTTAATCAAACGGCTTACTTCCGGTTTACGGAAAAGACGCTGCAACTTACGTTCTGTAGGTGCATTACCCTTCTGAACCTCCGCACCGCATGTATCGATGGATTCTTCGGTATGTGCCTTCGAAGAACCGGTTGCACCGCCACAGCCATCACGTCCTGTGCGTCCACCAAGGAGGATAATGATATCTCCCGGATCTGAAGTCGCACGAGTCACGTTACTTCTTGGAGCTGCTGCCATAACTGCACCGATCTCCATACGTTTTGCTGCATAGTTTGGATGATAAATTTCATTAACAAGGCCAGTCGCAAGACCAATCTGGTTACCATAAGAACTGTAACCATGCGCTGCTTCTGTGACAAGCTTTCTCTGAGGAAGTTTACCCTGCATTGTATCTTTCACAGATGTTCTTGGATCAGCTGCACCTGTGACACGCATTGCCTGATATACATATGTACGACCGGAAAGCGGATCGCGGATCGCACCGCCAAGACATGTTGCAGCACCACCAAAAGGTTCAATTTCTGTTGGATGGTTATGTGTTTCGTTTTTAAAATTGATGAGCCATTCTTCTGTCTCACCGTCGATTTCTACAGGAACAATAATGCTGCATGCATTAATTTCATCTGTTTCTTCCTGGTCTGTCAGCTTACCATCCTTTTTCAGTTTCCGCATAGCCATTAAAGCCACATCCATTAAGCAAACAAACTTGTCTTTGCGGCCCGCAAAAACTTCTTCCCGGTGAGCCATATACATATCGTATGTATCTTTTAAAGGTTTTTTATAATAACCCTCTTCAATTTCGATATTTTTTAATTCTGTCTGGAACGTTGTATGACGGCAGTGATCAGACCAGTAGGTATCCAGCACACGAATTTCTGTCACTGTCGGGTTGCGTTTTTCATCAGAAAGATAATATTCCTGAATAAATTTAAAATCATTGAATGTCATAGCCAGACCAAGAGAATCATATAAAGCCTTTAATTCTTCCTCCGGCATTGTCATGAAATGATCAAAAACAGCCACATCTGCCGGTTCATCAAAATTCTGAACCAATGTTTCCGGTTTGATCTCGCTTGTTTCTCTGGAATCTACCGGGTTGATACAGAATGCTTTAATACGATCCATTTCATCCTCTGTAACATCACCTTTTAAAAGATAAGTTGTTGCAGAACGAATGATCGGTTCTTCTGTTTCATTTAAAAGTTTCACACACTGTTCCGCAGAGTCAGCTCTCTGATCGAACTGTCCTGGAAGATATTCAACAGAAAAGACCTTTTCATCTTCGGTCTTTGGAAGTTCTTCTTCATATAATATATCGACCGGTGGCTCTGAAAATACGATCACCTTTGCACTTTCGTAAGTTGTCTCCGTAATATTTTCAATATCATAACGAATCAGCACACGAACACCTGTAACTGACTGAATATTGAGATAGCTGTGTATATCATTCAATAAATCCTGTGCAGCTACGGCATATTCCGGTTTTTTTTCAACATAGATACGTTTTACCTGAGTCATCATGTACCTCCATTTAAATTATTTCATAAATTAAATACAATTTTATCATGAACATTATACCACTAGATAACTCATAATTAAAGTTAATATATTTAATTATATTCATTAGTTTTTCTAATCCCACAAATCTGACCCTATTATTTTTTCTTAATCTGGTCGTTTTCATATAGCCACTTTTCATATATAATATAGTGTCGAAAAATGACACCGAGGAGGAAACATCATGAACAAATCAATCACTAAAACAAAAGCTATGGTTTTTACGGCACTTTTTGCCGCATTGGCCTGTGTTGCAACTATGAGTCTTCATATTCCAACACCTGGAACTGGCGGATATATTCATCCAGGTGATGCTATTGTGGTACTGTCCGGTATTTTGCTTGGACCAGTATATGGTGCTGTTGCTGCCGGACTTGGCTCCGCACTGGCTGACCTTTTGGCAGGTTATATGATCTATGTTCCAATTACTTTTTTTGTTAAAGCTTTAATTGCTGTTGCATCTTATTTTGTTTATCACAAATTACTCAGTGCCTCAAAAAATATCATTTTTAAGGGTATCATCACTGGATGTTTTTCAACAGTTATTGTCGCTGCCGGCTACTGCTTCTTTGAATATTTTATGTATGGCAGCGGTGCTTTCGCCAGTGTTCCGGCCAACTTGATCCAGGGACTTTCCGGTCTGGTTATTTCAACTATTCTTCTGCCATTACTTAAACAGGTACCGGATTTTAAATCGATTATTTAATTCAAAAAATCTCGCAGGATTTTTGTTCTTTTGAACATTTCCCGCGAGATTTTTTTATCCGATGGCCTCTATGATCTTCCCTTCAACCGCATCTTCCTCACATCCAAGGGCATATGCCAATTCTGAATGGAGCACATGGATGGCAGTTTTAAAATAACGGTCATCGATCACCGTTGTTTTTTTACCCGAAGACAGCCTTTTTTCCCGTCTTAAATAAATTGTCTTTATCACTTTTGCAAGCATTACCGGGTCACCGCTATACACAGCCGCCTTGTATTCCTTCTCACAAAACTTTTCATTTTTGATCTCCAACTCAGGTATCACCTTCAGACTGGCAATCAATTTGGTAGCCTCATCCTCTGTCATCGCTTTTCGTATTCTTTTTTCCGCACTGTCCACTGGAATATACAGTTTGGAACTTGTATCTTTCATCGGAATTAAAAGAAAATACATTCTCTTTTCTCCCGAAAAATCTTGCCAGACCTGATCCTCGATTTTACATATGCCATTTGTAGAAGAAACAACACAATCTCCTATTTGAAACATTTGTTCACCATCTTTCTAACCCATGCTTATCCTAATTTATTTTCTCTGTAAAAAAAGAGCAGCTGCAACTGGACTTACGCAGTTACTGCTACTCGTTCTATACTATTTTATCAAATTTTTTCTAGAAAAGTCAAATCATTTTTTCCGGTCATAGCTCATCACTGTATTTCCCTCAAAGTCTTTCCATTCAAAATGATCATTATCCATGATCATATAACCATGATGGCTGTTCTCCTTTGGAATCGATACGGAACCCGGATTCATGTAAATATACGCCTCATGCTCAATGCATGCCGGAATATGGGTATGCCCAT
The DNA here is from genome assembly GCA_036310765.1 of Frisingicoccus sp. GTDB lineage: Bacteria > Bacillota > Clostridia > Lachnospirales > Lachnospiraceae > Frisingicoccus. The sequence goes on along the minus strand of JAXJRF010000206.1, from coordinate 18,684 downwards.
GAAGTAATATGTCCCCTTTTTTCAACGGTGGAAGTTCTTTTTCGTTAAATAAATGCCCATGGGTGACAAAAATAATATTCGCATCCATAGGAATCAGAGCATAATCTGCCATGACAGGAAATTCCAAAACCATTTGATCCACTTCTGCCTCGCAATTACCTCTGACACATAAAATATCATTCTTATGTTCATTCAGCATTTTTATGACCGCCTTTGGATCATATTCTTTCGGCAGGTCATTTCTCGGACCATGATAGAGAAGATCCCCCAACAATACTATACGCTCCGCCTTTTCCTTTTCATAGGCTTCAAACAATTTCTCACAATAATATTTTGAACCATGGATATCCGATGCAATCAACCATTTCATATGTTTCACCTCTCCTTTTCTGAAGATAAATTATACCATGTTCTTCCATAAATATCCTTTTAAATTTACATTTACTATTCGATTTTTATATGGTATTATTTAATCATATTAATAAAACTTATGAATTTTATTAAAGTCATTAATAATTGAGGTGCATCATGGATATTAATTATGAACTGTATAAAGTATTTTATTACGTAGCAAAAACATTAAGCTTTTCGGAAGCATCGAAAAAACTATATATTTCCCAATCCGCTGTCAGTCAGTCCATTAAGGCTCTGGAAAAGAAACTGGATCAGAACTTATTTATTCGGAGTACCAAACGGGTAAAACTGACACCAGAAGGCGAAATTCTCTTTAAACATATTGAACCCGCCATTAATTTAATCATCCGCGGTGAGAATCAGATTATGGATGCCAATTCATTAAACGGCGGACAGCTGCGTATCGGTGCCAGTGATACCATTTGCCGCTATTATCTTGTGCCATATTTAAAAGAATTCCATGAGCATTTTCCAAATGTACATATTAAAGTAACCAACGCCACATCCGCCCACTGCGTCGATCTGCTTGAAAACGAAGTTGTGGATCTGATTGTGACAAATGCTCCGAATCCCCGCATGAATTCGGTTCGAAATGTTCGTAAGGTACGGGAATTCCATGATGTTTTCATCGCCAACGATCATTATGCCCATTTAAAGAACAAACGTCTGGACTTTGAAGAGCTTCTGGAATATCCTATTTTAATGCTTGACAAAACCAGTATGACCAGCGAATTTCTGCACAGTCTTTTCCAGCAGCATCAACTGGATCTTGTGCCGGAAATTGAACTGAGCAGCAACGATCTGCTGATTGATCTGGCAAGGATTGGCCTTGGCATCGCTTTTATTCCGGATTTTTGTCTGCCAGAAAATGATCCCGATTTATTTATTATCAAAACCAATGAAATGCTTCCTCCAAGACAGTTGGTGGTAGGTTATAACGATCAGGTTCCTTTGTCCGAAGCTGCCCGATATTTTATCGAAAATATGTCCTGAATGGCAAAGCAGACAGATGGTATTTCATCTGTCCGTCCTGCCACATAAAAAGGATGGCTGTATCAGCCATCCTTTTCTGCTTATTAGTCTTCAAATAATTCTTCGAATTCTTCGTTGTCCATGAATTCATCATAGGCATCTGCTACGATTTCCCATTCTTCATCGGATTCAATGTTTTCCAACTGTACATCATCTTCATTGTCTGCGATGATACGGTAAATATAAACTTCTGCTTCTTCCTTATCCTGTGCTTCCAATGGAAGTAAAGCAATGTAATTCTTTTCACCTACTGGGAATACTGCAACGACTGCACATTCCATCTCTACGCCATCGTCAAATGTTAATGTCATTGTATCGTCTTCTGCTGGAATAAATTTTTCCATAATGTTTACCTCAACTTTCTTTTCGAGTATAATTGCTCAATCCCACTCTACCAGATAATCCTTCAAAAAGCAAGGAATTCTCCAATAAATGGTGACATTTCAGCAGCTTTTCCATATCTTTCCCTCGTAAAATAAATACGGAGATCATTTTTTGCCCTTGTCATGGCCACATAAAACATCCGTCGCTCCTCTTCCTGATCTGAAGCAGTCAGCGCTTTTTTATGAGGCATCATCCCCACATTGGCATCCGGAATATACACCACATCATATTCCAGACCTTTTGCTCCATGCATGGTTAACAGACGAATGCCCTCGGATTCCTCAAACTTTTGTCTGGAACGGAATTTGAGAGTTTCTGAATATTGGTCTATGGCTTTAAACCATTCATCCCAGGTTTTATAAGCATGGCTTTTATCCATCAATTCATCCAGGACCTCCAACAAATCTTCGCTTTTTATTCCCCGATAAGCCGCATACTCCTTCAAATATTCATCATACCCGATTGACTGACGAATATACTGAATTGCCGCATAAGGCCCCATAGATGCCAGCATATACAGATCATATTCCAGTTGTTCAACCCTCTCCAGCATCCAGTCACAATTTTCAAGGTAATCTTTGACGTTATTCAGATTGACCGGATCCTCATCCAGATAAGACCTTGAAATATACCGATTCGGACGGTTAATAATACGAAGATATTCTTCCCTTCGATTCTCCCCAAAGGAAATATTCATATAAGCAAATATGTCCTTTGCAATCCAGTGCTGATAAATATTTGGCACAGAATCTTTCATGACAAATGGAACATTATAGACCATCAATTGCTCTACCAGACCAGACATCTGGACATTGGTACGAAAAATAATCGCAATTTCTTCCCATGGAATATCTTTTTTCTCATGCATGTCGACAATCTCACGAATCATTTTCAAATATTGATCCGTTGGTTTAACGAAAGCCTTGACAAGCACTTCTTCTCCCATATCCCGGGCAGCTTTCATATTTTTTTCATACCGCTGCTCATTATGACGGATCAATGTTTCCGCCCGTTTGACAATCGCCCCCGTCGAACGGTAATTGTGATTCAAAACAGTTAATTTTGCCTCTGGATAATCTTTTGTAAATCCAAGAAGAATCTCCGGCTTGGCACCGCGAAATCTGTAAATTGACTGATCATCATCGCCAACAACAAAAAGATTATCTTCCTGTTTGGCCAGCATACGGATAATTTCATACTGGATCCGATTAATATCCTGAAACTCATCAATTAAGATATAGGTATATTTTTTCTGCCATGCTTTTAAAATATCCGGATGATCTTTAAATAACTGCCATGTCTGAACAAGCATGTCATCATAGTCCAACCGTCGCATTCTCTGGAGCTTTTTATTATAGGCTTCATAGATCTCATCAAATACATCTTTGGAACAGTTAACCGAATAAAAATGCTCCAAAGGCATCATATCTCCCTTGACCCGGCTGATTTCCCCTGCAATGTTCATTAAAAAATCCTTCTCATCGTCCATATCAAAATCAATACTGTGAACAATATCCCGGAGAATCGTATATTTTTCATCTTCAGTCAAAATATTCTCCACTTTATACTGATATGCATATTTAAGAATTGTAAAAAACACCGCATGAAAAGTCCCAAAACTTACCGGAAGATGTCGGCCACCCATCAACCGATCAAACCGGCTTCGCATTTCGCCTGCCGCCGCCCTTGTGAAAGTTACCACAAGAATATTACCCGGAGCCACGCCGGCTTTTTCAATAAGCCATTGTGTTCTCCGGGTAATCACAAGAGTTTTTCCCGAACCGGGACCGGCTAATACAAGCATCGGCCCCCGATCATGTTCAATTGCTTTTTTCTGGGCACTGTCTACTTGCATGCTTCCAGTTTATCAATAGCTGCCTGAATTCTTGCGATGGATTCTTCCTTGCCAATGACTTCCATAATTTCAGTTGCTCCGGCAGGTGTCATCTGCTTGCCGGAAACAGCGGTACGGATTGGCCACATCACGTAACCGTTTTTATATTCTTTTTCTTTAACAAACTCTACAAGACGTCCATAAAGTGCATCGTTGCTGTAGTCCTCCTGAGTTTCCAGTACAGGAAGGATTTCTTTTAATACAGTCAAAGATGTTTCAGCGTTTGTTTTCATCTTCTTATGTGTATACATAGAAACATCATATTCTGGAACCTCTTCAAAGAAATCGATCAGAGCTGGGATATCCGGGAAGACTTCAATACGTGTCTTTACCATTTCAGCAACTTTTTTGAAATCTACGTCTTTATGGATCGTTTCTTTAATATATGGCAATGCCTGCTCATAAAAACGATCAAAGTCCATCGCTTTAATATATTCGCCGTTCATCCAGCGAAGTTTGTTCATATCAAACACAGCAGGTGATTTGCTCATATGATGATAATCAAATACTTCTGCCAGCTCCTGAAGGCTAAAGATTTCGCGGTTATCTTCCGGACTCCATCCAAGAAGAGCCACATAGTTTACGATGGCTTCATTCACGAATCCCTGATCAAGTAAATCTTCAAAAGAGGAATGACCGCTTCTCTTGCTTAACTTTTTGTGTTCTTCATCAGTAATCAGCGGGCAATGGACATAAACCGGAACTTCCCATCCAAAAGCTTCGTACAGACGATTATATTTTGGTGAAGAAGACAAATACTCGTTACCGCGGACAACATGTGTAATACCCATTAAATGGTCATCGACAACATTGGCAAAGTTGTAAGTTGGATAACCATCCGATTTAATAAGGACCATGTCATCCAATTCAGAATTATCTACACTAATATCGCCATAAATTTCATCATGGAAAGTTGTTGTGCCCTCTGTAGGATTATTCTGACGGATAACAAACGGCATTCCAGACGCCAGCTTTTCTTCAACTTCCTCTTTTGAGAGATGAAGACAATGTTTGTCATACATCATAATCTCTTTTCCGGCAACTTCCTGTTTAAGGCTCTCTAAACGTTCTTTATCGCAAAAACAATAGTAAGCCTCTCCTTTTTCAACCAGTTTCTTTGCATATTCCATATAAATTCCTGCCGCCTGACGTTCACTTTGAACATATGGGCCGCAGCCGCCATCTTTATCCGGTCCTTCATCATGAATCAGACCTGTTTTTTCAAGGGTACGGTTGATAATATCAACAGCACCTTCAACAAAACGTTCCTGGTCCGTATCTTCGATTCTCAAAAGAAAATCTCCGCCTTCATGTTTTGCAATCAAGTAAGCATATAAGGCTGTTCTTAAATTTCCAACGTGCATACGTCCTGTTGGACTTGGTGCAAATCGTGTTCTGACTTTTTTATTCATCTTTATCTACTCCTCATTAAACTATATTCGAAACATTCAATGTGTATCATATCATATTCCGACATCGGGTGAAAGCATCTATTTTATTTTTATTAACAAAATATGTACCTATCCCCTGTTATTTGAATCACTGTTTGAGTATTGGTCTTATTCTCGGAATAACCTGAGATGCCACAATACCGATCAGCATTCCTGTAATGGTACCGGCAATCAGCAACGGCGGCAAATAGGAAATCAAATTAATATTTTCCACAACTGCGATAGCTACCAAAATCTGACCCACATTATGCAGGACGCCGCCAACCACACTGATACCAACCACAGACAGATTTGGTATTTTTTTCAAAAGTACCATTCCCGCAAAGCTCAAAAGACCTCCAGCCATGCTGTAAAGCATGGCTGAAAGACTTCCAAAGGTCATTGAAACCAACATAATACGTATCATCGAAATTGCAAATGCCATCGGTGCTCCCATCGTATACAGGGAAACTACGACAACCAGATTGGCAAGTCCCAATTTCATTCCCGGAATTCCAAAATTGATCGGTATAAGTACTTCCACATAACTGAATATCATTGCCAGGGCAGTAAACATCCCGGCCATTGCAACTTTTTTAGACATTATTTATCCCCTACGCATCAACTTCCCGCTGCTGTTCCCCTTCTGTAATTTCAAGAACGACCTTATGAGGAAGACAGACAATCGTTTCACTCTCTTTATCGATCGGTGCGTGTTTCACACAATATTGATCCGGACAATCCGCTTCCATCATTGTCACGATGCCGTCTTTAATCTGAAACTTATTGTGCCAGTCCTCTCCCTCCAGAATAATCTCCTGATCTTTGGACATGTCATAAACATCATACACTTCGCCATCAATATAGACCGTCAGTGTTCCGCCCTGCCCTTTTCCGCGGGATCCAATGAAAAAGAAACCGAATGCAGCCAGACAAAGTACGATAGCGATTAAGAATATATCTCCCTTTTTCATACCGGCCTCTATTTCTTTTCAATCTGATTCATCATGACAAAATTATCTTCTGAATCTATAAAACCAATAGTTACTCTGTCTTCCGGCTGAAGTACAGCAAGAAGATCATCCACCTGAATGGATGCTACATAAATCTTATCCGAGTTATCCAACTGGACATAGAAATAAGTATTGCCTTCTTTAACTGCTGTATCCACTTTCACAACCTTACCTGTGATCTCATCAAGTGTCGTCGAATCAATGATCTGACCAGAAGAAAGGAGTTTCACATAAACTGAATAGGCTTCATCCAGTGTATCACCGATGGCAACCTGCTGATATTTCTCCACATTAACGAATGCAAATTTCTTTACCAGCCCCGCATTATCTTTCAGTGAAACAAGATAGGTCGGCTGTCCTCCGATATTTAACAGAACCGGGAATGTTGCCTTGTAAGCCAGGTTCTGAACCTGACCTTCCGCTGATTCCATAGCCGAATACTCGGTCGCACCAGAAACAATATAGTAACGTGCTTCTTTTGTACGCATATTCACCAATACAAGACCAATATTCGATTCATCATTTCCCACAGATGTCAGGCCCGTATAAAGCCATACATCATCATCCAATGCCAGGTAATTGTATCCTCCGGAAGTTACACAAACATCTTTCTGTCCGAACAAGGTATTAATATAACCATTTTTATATTTACCCCAATAATCAATCTGTTCAACAATGATATCTGCTGAATATGCCCGGTCAACCCACTGAGGAACATCTTTTATATCGTAATATTCGGATTCTCCGCTGCAGGCATCCACGATAACAACGCCCACTACATCACGTCCGCCAAAAAGGCCGATCGTATAATCAATCACCGGACAGATCCAGTATGGAGCACCATCCTCATCTACCTCAAAGGAATAATCTTCAAAAATCTTTGTTGGATAACTAAACCGCAAATGACGATCCAGATCTCTGAAAAAATATTCTCCAGGTGAATACTTAATCCCTTTTTCCAACTGAACAAGTTTTACATCCTGTGTTGTCATATTGACAGAAATATATCCCGGAATACCATTGGATTGATTGTTAAACCATTTAATGACATCCCCGTATCTGAGCGGTGCAACTCGTGTTGGTACATCCTGATAGTTGATCTGCGTATAGGAATAGGAATATTCATCAACTTCAAACTGGGAGATCAGATTAACCAGTTCACCGATTTTTCGATTACCAAGACGAACAGCCGAATCCTTATCTACGATCGGCACATCATTCATGGAAATCTGAGCGATATCTTCGGCAAATTCCCGGCTCTCCACAGGCATAAGCTTCTGATATTTACCCGCATTGAAAAATTCATTGGAAATGAGCTGTCCAATACCTAAGGCTGCAACGCAAAGAATGACAACAATCAGGCCAACCTTGGCATTCTTCTTCAGAAACCCAAAATCAACTGTTCGATTCTTTAAATCTTCAAATGAGAATGTTCCTATTAAAGATGCAATGATATACACTACTGCAACCTCGATCAGCCAACTGTAAAATACAGGCGACCGAAAATTCAATGCCGGCAGTGTAAAATAAAACGATACAAAAGCAAATAGCAGTGTAATAACTGCTGTACGCACTACTTTTTTCATAAAAGACCTCCGTAATCCTTATTATTCAACAACACCTTTGACTCCACATGGAAATACGCCCTGACCGCCGCTTGTTAAAATAAATGTATGACTCTCCACATTGCCGCTCTTTGTATTAAACGCTGTCGTCACTTCATAACCTGTGGCCGTCTCTTCAACTTCGATAATATCCATAACGCCCATATAGCCATCGGAACCATAAATCACATAGCCATCTTCATCCACATCAAATTCAATGCCGCCCATAGATTCCGGAATATCTTTCAGCGAACTATTCTGCGTGAACATAGCTTCTGCATACTCTGCCATAACCTCTCTTGGTACAAAATAGCCACTGCCGCTGTCAGACAAACGAATGCCCGGATGAACCCATGTACTTCCGTTAATAGCAGCATAAATGCTTTCCCAGAAAAATTCTGGATCTGAACCGTCATAGGATGTGCCGCCAGTCATCGTTTTGCATAAGGCAAGTAAGATCGGACGCATCGTGTCCACCTCACTCGGAACCTCAACTTCAACCTCTGCCCTGGACTCTTCAAAAAATGGTTTTGTCTCCGGCTCTGTTTCTGTTTCAACAACCGTTTCTTTTTCTGTAACTGGGGATGTTTCACTGGATGTTGTATCCACTGCATCATCCTTACAGGCAGCAAGACTTGTCAACATAAAACAGGATATGAATAAAACACCTAAGATTCTCATAATTTTCTTCATGCTTTCTACCTCCTAATTCATTCGGTTTTTTTATTATACACTATTTCTATACAGAATAAAAGACATTGAATTTTCATGAAAGTATAAAGAAAATATAAAATATGAAAATTTTTTAATTTTTTTCAAAAAAACTCTTGATTTTTATTTCGTACTAGGGTATAATTCATTTTGTTGTTGCGAGTGCAACAGAAACAAACGCAGTTGTGGCGGAATTGGCATACGCGCTAGACTAAGGATCTAGTCTGGGTTAACTGGGTACGGGTTCAAGTCCCGTCAACTGCACGAAACCGATAGGCGAAAGCTTATCGGTTTTTTGTTGTATTTTTTTGATAAACGCTGATAAACACTGGGTTTGTCGGCATTTTGTTTTTGAAAACATTTTCGCTATTTAGCAAGGAATTTCCATAAAATATAATCTAATGCAACACGAAATGCAACACAAATTTTTCGAACTCTGTCGACCAATTATCATAGACATTTCCTTATGTATGATATATCATACATACATCACTTCTTTTGTTCATGTAGACTCTACACGTATATATTTCCATATAGGTATTACAGATTAAAACACAATAAATGGTATAGGTAGCTTACAAAAAATCAAATAAAATACGTGTTTATACGTCTTTTATAGACACACGTATTTATACGTGTTATAATATAGTTGTGATAAGGAAAGGAGATCCAAAATATGCCATTGACACCTAGAGAAATGATTAAACTTCTCAAGAAAAACGGATTTGAGGAGATTAGCCAGAATGGTTCTCATGTAAAAATGAACAATCCTCAAAATGGAAAAACGGTAATTGTTCCTTATCATTCCAAAGCCATGAAAAAAGGCTTGGAACAGGCAATATTAAAACAAGCAGAAATAAAATAGCCCTGCCGACCAAAAATAAATGGAGGTATTACGTATGAACAGATTATTTTATCCAGCAATTTTCCATAAAGCAGAAGAAGGCGGTTTTTGGATTTCTTTCCCTGATTTTCCTGAATGTCTCACAGAAGGTGATGATATGCAACAAGCATACGAAAGAGCTGTTGATGCGTTGGGACTTGCAATTGTAAGCCGGAAAGATGAAAAAAAAGAAATTCCAACACCTTCGGAAATCGATAAATTAAAAATCGATGACGGATTCATCGTTATTTTGGAGTTTGATATGCTTGCATATCTCAAAAAACATAACAATAAAGCTGTGAAAAAAACGCTCACGATACCAGAATGGTTAAATGAATACGCTTCCGCTATGGGATTGAACTTTTCACAGGTTCTTCAGGAAGCTTTGCTCGCAAAAATCCAGTCTAAATAAAAACATTGCCATTCATCGACATTTTTTCCATACAAGCAGGGAGGAATATTCATTCCTCCCCTTCTTTTTAATTTAATCATATACATCAATCATTATTTTACCAGCAATGCACCTTCCAAATCAGAAAGCATCGTATCTAATGCCTGAACGCCGCCGGTAGATGTGTACCAAACATTGGCATGTTCAATGAAATAAACGATATGTCCGTTTTTGTATACATCCATTTCTTTAACCAAATCGTTTTCAACCACTTCTTTTGCTCCTAAAACACCCTCATCACTACTTCCGATGGCAGTGCTTCTATCCAAAACAAACATATACTCTGGATTCAGATTGACGATTGTTTCCCATGAAGCTTCTTCTCCATGAGTCGCTTTATTTGCCTCACCTACAGTTTCTCCCAAATTATTGCCGCCCAGTTCAGAAACCAGAATATTCAAAGCACTTTCTGTATCCATCAGGCTCATGGCATTGGCATTATACATACATAAGAGAATGTCTTTGCCATTTAAAACATTGTTCAGTGCATCAATACGTGTCTGATAACCTTCCATTAAAGTATCCACATCTGTCTCTTTACCAAACATGGAGCCGATTGTTTTTGCATTATCCGCAGTGCTCGCAACAATACCCTTATTATAATCAACTGGAAGATAAACAACCGGTGCGATTGCAGACAATTCATTATAAATAGAAGAAAGTCTTCCACCGATGAAAATAACATCCGGTTCACATGCAGCTACCTTCTCCAGATCTGCAGTCTTAACTGTTCCAAGGTTCATAATCGCACCATTGGAATCATCTGGATTATAATCCGTCAGATACTCAATCGTAACCGAAGCACTTCCAACAATTCGATCTCCCATGCCAAGTGAATCAATAATATCTAAAGTTGGCATATCCAGAACAGCAATTCTCTGAGGATCATACGGCACCTCAATATCCGCCATCTCCTGCTCTCCATTCATTGATTGAATGATTATTGTCTCTGGCTTGTCAGATTCAGCATTTTCCATATTTTTTGTCGCTTCCGTCTGAGCGTCGATTGTTGTACTTGTCTGAGGCTCTTTTGTTTCTGTATTGCCACAGGCAACCAGACTGGATATCATGGCCACTGCCATAAACATTGTCATCATTTTTTTCATTTTTTTCTCTCCTTGAGTCATTTATTTTAAGTTTTACACTTAACAAAGTTAATAGTATACAGACAGAGGTTTACCATCAATATAGATAATTTCAAAATCAACTTTATAAATTTCCGATAATGTCTCCTTGTTGACTATCTCTTCCACTGTCCCAAATTTTGCAATTTTGCCATCCACAAACGCACAAATATAATCTGAATAGAAAGCTGCATAGTTAATCTCATGTAAAACAAGAATCACTGTTTTACCAAGCTCATCGCAAAGACGCCGTACCATACGCATCATATTCGAAGCATGGTAAATATCCAGATTATTTGTAGGCTCATCCAGAAGGACATACTCTGTATCCTGTGCAATAACCATAGCGATATAGGCTCTCTGACGCTGCCCTCCGGAAAGCTCATCGATAAAGCGATCTTCAAATTCCTCCAATTCCATATAGGAAATTGCCTGATCGATCATTTCATTATCCTTCCCGGTAAGCCGATTTCCCGAATAAGGAAATCGACCAAAAGCTACCAGCTCCCGCACAGTCAATTTCATCTGGATACTATTTTGCTGAGTTAAAATAGCAAGTTTTTTTGCCAGTTCCTTACTCTTCCAATGGGAAATATCTTTATCCTCAAAATGAACGGCACCAGAATCCTTGGCAATAAGTCGGGATATCATTCCCATAACAGTGGACTTTCCCGCACCGTTCGGACCGATCAGAGACAATACCTTTCCCTTTGGAATTTCAAAACTGACCGAATCTACAACCGCTTTTCCGTCATATTTTTTCTTCAAGTCAATGACTTTCATTTTTTAAATTCCTCCTTTTCGGAACAACAGCAAATACAAGAAATATATGCCGCCTCCAATGGTAATAAACGTGCTGATAGGCACAGCATAACTGAACACATGCTGGGAAATTAATTGTCCTCCAATAATTGCAAGCATGCCCATGAGTGCAGACCCAATGATCAAATGGTTATGTTTGTGGGTCCGCAGCAACTGCCGCGAAAGATTCGCTATGATCAGACCAAGAAACGAAATCGGCCCAACCATGGCTGTTGCAATTGCAATGCACAGTACAACACCCAACATCAGTTTCCTTACCACCCGGTCATAATCGACACCCAGATTGATTGCCTGATTTTTCCCCAGAGTAATAACATCTAACAGCATCAGATCCTTCCACAAAAATACCGTAAGTATTGCAAGAAGAATTATCGAAAACAGGATAACTTCCGAGTTTACATTATTAAAATCCGCAACCAAAGAAGTCAAAAGAGTTTCATATTCATTTGGATCCATAACCCGTACCATGGTAGACTGTATACTTCCAAAAAAAGAAGATAAAACAGTTCCAATCAACAGGACGTATAGCACGTTGTTTCCGGTTTTTTTGAACATATAAGTATAAATAAAAGTGGCAACGATTGCCATTACAATCAAGTCAACAGCAAAAGAAAGGTTTGTGTTTCTGGCAATCACACTTCCTGATCCTGCAGCAAATACAATTGCCGTATGTACCAGTGTATATAACGAATTCATTCCCAGCAAGCAGGGCGTAACAATCCGGTTATTGATAATGGACTGAAAGACGATGGATGCACATCCAATCGCAAAGGCAGCAATCAGCATAACCATTAACGTCGGAATACGGAGTGATAAAATATATCGAAACAATTTTGAATTTTCCGGATAAGAATTGATCAGCAGATAGATCATACACATCACAACCACAATTCCTGTAAGGCAGATTAAATTCCGAATATTGATTTTTTGCGCCTGAGTTCGATAAACTTTCGCTTTCATATTGTATGTATTAGCCACAGCAAGATCCCTCCTTTGCCTTTCCAAGGCGAATGGCTTTTTTTCCATGATTCAGTTTATAGATCAACATACCGATAAATAATATACTGCCAATAATACCGACGATCAGCTCAATTGGAAGTTCGTAAGGTGTAATAACAGAACGTGCAATAATGTCACAGATCAGAACAAACAAAGCTCCGATCAATGCCGTATCTACAAGGGTACCTTTTATCTTATCGCCCTTGAACATAGCCACAATATTTGGAATAATAAGTCCAATATAGGAAATTTGACCCACGATGGTCACTACACTCGCTGTAATCATGGCCGAAATCGTTAAACCTAAAAACAGAACCAGCTTGTAATTAACGCCAAGATTTTGTGAAAAATCTTTTCCCATACCAACGATGTTAAAATAATTTGCAAAGATAAACGCAATGACTACAAGTGGCACTGCCAGCCAGACTAATTCATAGTTTCCTTTGATAATTAAGGAAAAGGAGCCCACAAAATAAGTCGACAACTGCTGTGTTACATCGAATTTATAGGCAAAGAAATTCGTGACACCTCCCAGAACATTACCAAACATAATGCCGATCAAAGGAACCAGCACTGTATTTTTGAACTGAATCTTTTGCACAAACCATACAAAGATCCATGTGCCCAAAATCGCCATTGCAAAAGCAAGAAACACACGTCCCCAAATACCAATCGTCGGAATAAACACCAGCGAAAGCATAATGCCAAATTGTGCAGACTGAATGGTCGCACCAGTACTCGGTGATACAAATTTGTTCATACAAAGCTGCTGCATGATCAAACCAGCCACACTCATACCGACGCCCGTACAGAGAATTGCAAGCAATCTTGGAATTCTGGCCAAAAAGAAGATTTTCCATTCTACCCCACCGGTACTTTCCAGTAATGTGCCAAGACTGATGTCACTAACACCGATAAACAAGGACAATATAGAGACAAGAAGCAGCATACCTCCTAAAATAATCGTCGATAAATTTTTCTTAATGATAAGATCACCTCCACTTTTATGTTAGATTAAACTAACCATGGTTCAAAAAAATATGCCTGTCAGGCACACGAACCATATGTATTATAAAATCATTCCTCTCATAAAACAACAACGTATCCATTCCCTTTCCACTCCAAAAATATCCTCCGCAAATCCAAAACAATCCCAATACTCCATTTCATCCATCAAACATCTTGAAAAAAATCCGCCAAAAACTTTCGTTTCATGACGGATCAGATATATACTTTATTCACTTTATTACATACTTACAGTATTTTCACTTTTGAATGTTCTTTTCGGTATATACTTGGTGTATCTCCCATAACCTTCTTAAAAACCGCTGAAAATTTACTTTCATTGACATATCCGAATTCATCTGCAATATCGTCAATGCTTCGGGTTGTATGGATCAATACCTGAGCCGCACACTGCATCTTTTGTGCACGAATAAAAGATATGACCGGCATTCCATAGACACTTCGAAAAATTCTTTGAAGATGGGTTTCCGATATAGCAAATTTTTCTGTCAGTTCCCGGATTGTCATTTTATTTTGAATATTAATAGAAATATAATCTGCAATCTGTTTGGCATACTCTGCCTGAGAACGTGATACCGAACTCTCTGTCAGGTAAGCCTTTGCATCTGTCTGACTTAAAACATAGAGAAATTCAATTATTTTAATCTTCAAATAATCTGTCCGCTGCTCCTCCGGTATATTAAAACAAGTTTCCAAAATCTGTCCCACTTTTTCACAGGAACGTAAAACCGTAGTATGATGTGTACTGCAAATTTTTTCTACAACACTATCCGGTGAAATAGAAACATCACCCAGCAAACAGGAAAACGAATCCTCAAAAGCATTTTTATCAACTCCGATACTGAGACCATGATAATGATTTAAGGGAAAATTAAATAATTTGATATTCTTATCAACAGCTGTAACTGAAAGATCCCCAGGCATCAAATAAATAAACTCGTTGTCAATCGCCTGTTCAATCCGTCCTGCAGCACAGTAATGAAATCCCACATAATCTTTTCGGTACGCTCCCTCAAAGGCTGAAAAATCAAAATTCGCCATATGCAAAGCAACATAGGCCACTTCAATACCGGGAAAGACATGGTATACGTCAACCTGAGCATCCCCCGTATCGTTTGTAAACCGGTATTCTGTTTTTATCTTTGTTTCTTCGTTTCTAATCAATTCCATTACAACACCTTTATATCTTTTTATTGATTCCTTCGACTTGGTTAGTATATTCTAACTCTTGTTTTATGTCAATATCACCCATTAAAAAATAATTTATATTTTTTTCAAAAAAGTTCTTGCTTTTTTTTATTCCATATGGTATTATTAATTTCGTTGTGAGGAACACAACAAAACAATAAAAACGCAGTTGTGGCGGAATTGGCATACGCGCTAGACTAAGGATCTAGTCTGGGTTAACTGGGTACGGGTTCAAGTCCCGTCAACTGCATAACAGGCACCGATGAGAAATCATCGGTGTTTTTCTATATCTACCGAGAAATGCTGATAAACACTGGGTTTGTCGGCATTTTGTTTTTGAAAACATTTTCGCCATTTGGTAAAGAATTTCCATAAAATATAATCAAATACAACACGAAATGCAACTCATTCTTTACACGCTCCACGAAACAGCTGTCGTCGTTTCACCTTTTTCCATAACTGTCATATTCTATTAATGTAAATAAAAAAATAGGAGTTTTGTAATGGAAGAACAAAATAGATGTAAAAAGCAGGAACATGTCCATGAAATCACAGGAAGTACACGCGTTGTCGATGGATGTGACTGTCACAATCACAGATTCTGTACAGTATCCGGCGAGGCCCAGTATATCCCAGGAAAACCTGGACATTATCACGAAGTGAAATTCCGCACAGACTTTTCTGATGGTCACTATCATGAATTTTACGGAAAGACATCGGATGCCATCGGTGTTGGCAACGGAAAACACGTTCATTTCATAAAAGACTTTACAACCCCAGAAGACAGGCACAAACATGAATTCCAGGCTGCCACATTAATTGACAGCCCAACCGACTTCAAACACAAATAAATGACAAAAGCCAGGGGAAACACAGGCTGTTTCCTCTGGCCCTCTTTCATTCATTTTATTTTCTTGTTTCTTTCAAAGCCTCCGACAGTGCAGGTATGACTTCAAAAAGATCACCGACAATGCCATAGTCTGCTATATCAAAAATCGGTGCATCCGGATCTTTATTGATCGCAATAATACAGTCAGAACCCGACATTCCCATCGTATGCTGCATTGCACCGGATATTCCACAGGCGATATATATCTTTGGTGAAACAATCTTTCCAGTTTGTCCAACCTGATAAGCATACGGAACCCATCCGGCATCGACAATGGCACGAGACGCAGCAGGTACGCCATTCAGCTCTTTTGCAAACTCTTCGATAATCTTATAGCCATCAGCAGAACCAATACCACGTCCGGCAGCCACAATAACATCCGCCTCTTCCAAGCCGACTCTTTCTGCAACCTCTTTCACTCTTTCAATTAACTTCAGGCGAATATCTTCCTTAGAAACATGAATTTCTTCGCGAGTAATCTGACCTGTATGCCTCTCATCTTTTTCCGGTTTTTTAAAAATTCCCGGACGTACCGTTCCCATCTGAGGACGATGATCTGCACAGAGAATAGCCGCCATCAGATCGCCGCCGTATGTTGGTCTGGTCCAAACAACATTTCGATTTTCCTTATCATAATCCATGATCGTACAATCCGCAGATAATCCTGTATTTAATTTACATGCGATTCTCGGTCCCAAATCCCGACCATTACGCGTAGCTCCCATAAGAATAATGGATGGTTTATATTTATTGGCCAAAGTTTCCATCGCATATCCATAAGCATCCGTAGAATAATTATAGTATTCTTCACCTTCAATCAGAAGAACTTCATCGGCACCATAAGACAGAGCTTCTTTTGCAATATCTTCAACCGAACCGCCGATCACGACTGCAACCAGCTTCTCTTCCATCTTATCCGCAAGTTGTCTGGCAGGAGCAAGCAATTCATATCCAACAGGTTTTACAGTATTTTCCTCTGTTTCAATATATACCCATAAATTTTTACATTCCTCTTTATTCATCTTCCTGCCTCCCATCATATCTTCTTTGCATCTGCAAGCAGCTGGACTAATTTTTCCGCCGATGCCTTTGCCGAATCTTCCTCGATCTTAACGCAATGTTTATTACGAACCGGTGCATACATTCGGTCAACCCGGGTAGGGGAACCCTCCACACCACATTTAGACAAATCCAATCCCGGAATATCTTTCGCTGTAATTACAGTGATTTCTTTTTTGCTCGCCTCAAGCTTGCTTTTGATCGATGGGTAACGTGGATTATAAATCGGTTTTTCAATAGTAACAACTGCCGGTTTACGAACCGAAACCATGTCATATCCCTGATCGCTACTCCGTTTTACAATGATGGTGTCACTGCCGTTGGTTACCTCCAGGGCATAAGTAACCTGTGCAATACCAAGATGGGTAGCAATTTCCGGACCAACCTGTCCTGTTTCGCAATCCACCGCCTGTTTGCCGGCCAATATCAGGTCAAAGGCACCTTCCTTACTTTCAATCATTTTGATCGCTGAAGCAAGAATATAACTTGTTGCCAATGTATCCGATCCTTTAAATACATCATCATCACAACACAAATAAGCCTTGTCTGCACCAACAGAAAGACATGTTCGAAGAGCCTCTTTTGCCTGCATCGGTCCCATGGATAACACTGTAATCTCTGTATCTTTGGTTACCTCTTTAATCTGCACAGCAACCTCCAATGTATAGGCATCAAAAGGATTGATCATACTTGGAACTCCCTCACGAATCAAATTGTTTGTTATCGGATCAATTTCAATTTCTTTCGCATCCGGAACCTGTTTTACACATACTAAAATCTTCAAACTATTACCCCCTAATCTATAATCAAATAAATACCTTTCCATATTATTAACGGGCAATTTTTATGCCAGTTTTTTTGTTTGGATATTTCTTCTAAAATCAACTTTCTTTTTGTCATCTTGCAATTTATACCTATGCATTTTGGAATTTCCATGCATTGTTACATAGTTGTCAATCTTTTACCATCTATCTATTTTAAAGTGTGTCTTAAGTTGTTATTGTCTGAATCTTTATATCCGTAAAATAAAAAAGGATGTATAAACCTACATCCTTTCCACATTTTTAAGATTCATCCCCGCTGATTTTATAAATATGCTTTCGTCCTTCCAGTACCTGCTCAAAAGGTTCTTCTTCAGAAGCAGACATCAGCATATCATCAATGATCATATCGCCATCTCCTTCGATATCATCATATTCTACATCAAGTCCAAAAAGCAATTCCTCCAACTGACGCATCCCCGTATCATAATCCTGATCATCAAATTCGCCCAATGTAATTGTCAACTGATCGACCATTTCTTTACCCTTTTTGTTATATGTCTGTACAGTGACCTGATACATGACAGACTTCCCCCTTTTTCATGATTATTTTTAACATAATCATATTCTAATTTATATTGGTTGTAAAGACCAAATCCACGAAATTCACAGGACTTATACAAAAACTTTAAGAACAAAGCGGACAAGTCCGCTTCAAGCTTCCCGACTCCCTCAATCTTTGAGGGACTTGCTCCGCTTTGTGCGCCAGATGCAGACTGCCACAGGCAGTCAAAATTCCTATTGCATCTGGTCGCATTCCACGCGGAGCGTTTATTATTTAACAGGAAATTCAACGGAATTTCCTGTTAAATAATAAAATCCCGTAAACATAATTTACGAGATTTTCCACTCCTCCTGTCGGACTCGAACCAACGACAACTCGGTTAACAGCCGAGTGCTCTACCGACTGAGCTAAGGAGGACTATTTATGCAATAATAC
>JAXJRF010000205.1:0-14959 GCA_036310765.1 Frisingicoccus sp. | reverse complement strand
GATTAGATTGATGAGACGCTGGCTGCCGATTTCAGGATTGAGTCGTTTGACAAGCTCCGGACGCTGGGTTGCGATTCCCCAGTTACATTTACCTGTCTGGCATGTACGGCAGAGATGGCATCCAAGGGCAAGGAGAGCGGAGGTTGCCACATAGCAGGCATCGGCACCAAGGGCGATGGCTTTGACAACATCGGCTGCGTTTCGGATACTTCCACCGACAACGAGGGAAACATTATTACGGATGCCCTCATCGCGGAGACGCTGGTCAACAGATGCTAGTGCCAGTTCGATTGGGATACCGACATTATCGCGGATACGTGTAGGAGCGGCACCAGTACCGCCGCGGAAACCGTCAATAGCAATAATATCGGCACCGCTTCGGGCAATGCCGCTGGCGATAGCTGCAATATTGTGAACGGCAGCAACTTTAACGATGACCGGTTTTTTATATTCAGTTGCTTCTTTTAATGAGAAGACAAGCTGACGTAAATCTTCAATAGAATAGATGTCATGGTGTGGTGCCGGAGATATGGCATCCGAACCTTCAGGGATCATTCGTGTACGGGAAACATCACCGACAATTTTTGTTCCTGGAAGATGTCCGCCAATACCCGGTTTTGCTCCCTGACCCATTTTAATTTCAATGGCAGCACCGGATTTCAGATAACCTTCATGCACGCCAAATCGGCCGGATGCAACCTGAACGATGGTATTTTCACCATAACAGTAAAAATCTTCGTGGAGACCGCCTTCACCCGTATTGTAATAGATGCCAAGTTCAGAAGCGGCAATGGCCAGTG
This sequence comes from Frisingicoccus sp., assembly GCA_036310765.1. Lineage (GTDB taxonomy): Bacteria > Bacillota > Clostridia > Lachnospirales > Lachnospiraceae > Frisingicoccus. The sequence goes on along the minus strand of JAXJRF010000205.1, from coordinate 14,159 downwards.
ATTTATGCGCATTGTAGCTGATGGAGCCGTAGCTCATGGCAGAGAACATGACAGGAACGGATAATTCCAGCTGCGGAGGCAGATCGCAGATGATCTCACCGTTGGCATCCCGTTGGATCGTTTCCGGCTTTTTGCCAAGAAATACGCGGGTTTCCATAGGCTCACGCAGAGGGTCAATGGATGGATTCGTTACCTGGGAGGCATTGATCAGAATTTTATCCCAATAAACAGGGAAGGGTTTTGGATTTCCCATAGAGGAGAGAAGAACACCGCCGCTGTTGGCCTGTTTATAAATTTCTTTGATCGTATCATTTTGCCAGTTGGCATTTTCACGAAATGTACAATCATTTTTGACGATTTTAAGAGCTCTGGTCGGACAGAGAGAGACGCAGCGATGGCAGTTTACACATTTGGTTTCATCGCTGAGCAGAATATTGCGTTCAGCATTATAGCTGTGGACTTCGTTGGCACATTGTCGTTCGCATACTCTGCATTGGATGCATCGATTTTCATTTCGTATAACTTCAAATTCAGGATATATATATTCGATACTCATCAGAAAGCACCCTCCTTTACTTTAATGATTACGGGTTCACCGCCGGCAGGGGACCAGATGTTTTCTGCGTGTGGTTCCATTGTGCGGATGGCAGCTTCCTCGCTGGCAATAAAGACTTTATCATCTTTTTCACCGACAACCATGGAACGCAGTTTCAAACGGTCATTCAGGGCCATCAGTCCGCCGTCAAAACCAAGGACGATGGAAAATGGTCCGGTGATCAGAAGGCTTGGAAATACCGTTCTGAGATAGCTGTGTTTCTTCTGATCGACAAGATCTGTTTTACCGGCAATGGTACTCCAGAATGGTGCGGCAATAACGCTGGCCGCCTCTTCCAGAGAGAGCTTTTGTCTTCGAAGAAGATAATCCATAATATAAGCAATAACTTCCGTATCCGTTTGAAGTGTACATTTATAGCCGAACATTTCAATGAAACGACGGTTGGCATCATAGGAAGAAATCTCGCCATTATGAACAATAGAGTAATCTAACAGTGTGAATGGATGCGCACCGCCCCACCAGCCAGGGGTATTGGTCGGATAGCGTCCATGGGCTGTCCAGGAATAACCTTCGTATTCTTCTAATCGATAGAAAACGCCGACATCCTCAGGAAAACCGACCGCTTTAAAGGCACCCATGTTTTTGCCGCTGGAAAATACATAAGCCCCCGGCATTTCCGTATTGATCTTCATGACAGTCTGGGCAACAAATTCCTTTTCGTCGAGCTGCATGGAGGCAAGAACAGATTTCAGAGGAGAAACAAAATATCTCCATATAATAGGTTCGTTTGTAATTGCCGGAATTTTACGTGTCGGAATGATTTCAGACTGGACGATCTCAAATCGTTCTTTAAGAAATGCTTCACAGCTTTTTCGTGTTGCGCGTTCATTAAAAAACATATGTAATGCATAAAAATCCTTATATTCAGGATAAATGCCATAACCTGCGAAACCACCGCCAAGACCATTGGAACGATCATGCATAGGTTTCATGGCATTGGTAATCATTTCACCGGACATTCTGTTTCCTTCTTTGGAAATTACAGCTGCAATGGCACATCCGGAAGGGATTCGTACTTGACCTTCAATTTTCATAGGGACATCCTTCCTTTCGGAGATTATTTTTAAATAAAAAAAGAAAGGCATTCATTTCACGACAGATAGATTCTGTCTAAAATGAACGCCTTTGCTCATATTCGTTTATACAACTTTTCGGGATTTTTGTCAATATAAAAATTGAAGAGAAAATTTTCTAAATATTGAAGGGAAAATTTTTTTCAAAAAAAAGAGTTGACAAATCGTTTTCAGGGGTGTATATTTCAGTGCGTAAGGCAAAGACGTCTTTAATGTTGTGATAAACGTTAAAGGTGTCTTTGCCTTTTTTATTTTCAGAAAAAAGGAGAGGATGTTATGAAAAAAATATCTCAGTATTTTGGAAGTCTTGTTTTTGACGATAGAGTGATGAAGGCCAATTTATCAGCCGATGTATATAAGTCACTTAAAAAGACAATAGATGAAGGAGCAAAGTTGGACATCAGCGTAGCGAATGCAGTAGCCATTGCGATGAAGGATTGGGCGATTGAAAATGGAGCTACCCATTATACCCACTGGTTCCAGCCATTGACAGGTATTACGGCTGAAAAGCATGACAGCTTTATTTCTCCATCACCGGACGGCGGTGTCATCATGGAATTCTCCGGCAAAGAATTGATCAAAGGTGAGCCGGACGCATCTTCCTTCCCATCCGGTGGACTGAGAGCAACTTTCGAGGCCAGAGGATATACAGCCTGGGATCCAACATCCTATGCTTTTATTAAAGGAAAGACCTTATGTATTCCGACAGCCTTCTGTTCCTACGGCGGAGAAGCATTAGATAAGAAAACACCATTGCTCCGTTCGATGGAGGCTTTGAATAAACAGGCACTTCGTATCCTTCGTTTATTTGGAAATGATAAAGTCAAATGTGTTCGTACTTCCGTTGGTCCGGAACAGGAATACTTCCTTATTACAAAGGAAATGTATGAACAGCGTCGGGATCTTCAGTTTACAGGACGTACACTCTTTGGTGCAAAACCTCCGAAGGGTCAGGAAATGGATGACCATTACTTTGGTGTGATCAAACCAAGAGTTGCAGCCTTTATGGAAGAATTAAATGAAGAACTTTGGAAATTAGGCATTCTTGCAAAGACAGAGCACAATGAAGTTGCTCCTGCACAGCATGAATTAGCTCCTATTTATACAACAACCAATATTGCAACAGACCACAATCAGCTGACAATGGAAATTATGCAAAAGGTTGCAGCAAAGCATGGCCTTGTGTGTCTGCTCCATGAAAAACCATTTGCCGGCGTCAACGGCAGCGGTAAACATAATAACTGGTCCATTTCCACAGATACAGGTGTCAACCTTTTATCTCCTGGTGAAACACCATATGAAAATGCCCAGTTCCTCTTATTCCTCTGTGCAGTGATCAAAGCTGTTGATGATTATCAGGATTTACTTCGTATTTCTGTTGCAACCGCAGGCAATGACCATCGTCTTGGTGCCAATGAAGCACCGCCGGCAGTTGTATCCATGTTCCTTGGTGATGAATTAAATGCAGTTCTTGAAGCCATTGAAAAAGATATTCCTTATGAAGGAACAGAAAAGACTGTTATGAAACTCGGTGTAAATGTACTTCCGAAGTTCAGCCGCGATACAACAGACCGTAACCGTACATCACCGTTTGCATTTACTGGAAATAAATTTGAGTTCCGTATGCTTGGTTCTTCAAATAGTATTGCTTGTGCAAACATTATGCTGAACAGTGCAGTTGCTGAAAGTTTGAAGATTTATGCAGACAGATTGGAAAAGGCAGAAGATTTTGAAACAGCACTTCATGAAATGATCCGCAAAACCATTAAAGACCATAAACATATTATCTTCAATGGCAATGGTTATGATGATGCATGGATTGAAGAGGCAACAACAAAGAGAGGCCTTCTCAACTACCGCACAACACCGGACTGCATGCCGCACTTATTAGATAAGAAGAATGTGGATATGCTCACATCTCATAAAGTATTTTCTGTAGCGGAATTGGAATCCAGATACGAGATCATGCTGGATAATTATTGCAAGGCTGTTACTATCGAAGCCAATACGATGGTGGATATGGCTAAGACAGAAATTGCTCCGGCAGTGGAAGCCTATGCAATGGATGTTGCAAAAGCAGCTGCAGCGAAAAAGGCCATTGATGAAACACTTGCCTGCAGTTATGAAGTCGGACTTGTGAAGAAATTATCTTCACTTACAGACCGAATTGCAATTAAAGCAGATGAACTTGAAACTGCAGTTGTGGGTCTTCAGGATGCTGAAGATGTGGGAACTCAGGCAAATGCGATTCGTGATAAGGTTCTTGTTAAAATGAGTGAGCTCAGACTTGCCTGTGATGAGGCAGAAACGATCACAGCAAAGAAATACTGGCCATTCCCAACCTACGGAGACTTATTATTTGGCGTTAAATAATGTGAAATAAATATAATCATATTGACAGAAATATCGAGACACAAAGAAAGAAGGAATATTTATGACATATAGTGCTGTTAACACAATCTGGGTACTGATCGGTGCCGCGTTGGTATTCTTTATGCAGGCAGGCTTCTCAATGTGTGAAGCAGGCTTTACAAGAGCAAAAAATACAGGCAACATTTTAATGAAGAACTTAATGGACTTCTGTATCGGAACACCGGCTTTCTGGCTGGTTGGTTTTGGAATCATGTTTGGCAGCGGCTCAGGCCTGATCGGATCTTTTGACCCTCTGATCCGGGGCGATTACAGCCACGTTTTACCTGCAGGTGTACCGCTTTGGGCATTTGCTATTTTCCAGACAGTATTCTGTGCGACATCTGCAACCATCGTTTCCGGTGCCATGGCAGAACGTACAAAGTTCAGTGCTTACTGTATTTATTCAGCAGCGATTTCCCTTTTGATCTATCCGATTTCCGGTCACTGGATCTGGGGCGGCGGCTGGCTTAGCCAGATGGGATTTCACGATTTCGCCGGTTCCACTGCAGTACATATGGTTGGTGGTGTCTGTGCCCTGATCGGTGCCAAAATCCTTGGACCACGTATCGGTAAATATGATAAAGACGGAAAACCGCGTGCAATCCTTGGTCATAACCTGACAGTCGCAGCTCTTGGTGTATTTATCCTCTGGTTCTGCTGGTTTGGATTTAACGGTGCATCCACCGTTGGTATGGACAGCGATGCATTGATGGAAACTGCAGGTCTTGTATTCTTTAACACAAACATGGCAGCAGCAGTTGCATGCTGTACAACATTGATCTTCACATGGATCCGTTATAAAAAACCGGATGTTTCCATGACATACAATGCAGCTCTTGCAGGTCTTGTTGGTATTACTGCAGGCTGTGATGCTGTAAGCCCTGTAGGTGCAGCGATCATCGGTATCGTTTGTGGTTTTGCTGTTGTTTTTGCTGTTGAATTTTTTGATAAGGTCGCTAAGATTGATGACCCTGTTGGTGCAGTTTCTGTTCACTGTGTGTGCGGTGCCCTCGGTACAATTCTTACAGGTCTCTTTGCAACAGGTGTTAATACAGAAAAAGGCTTATTCTATGGTGGTGGATTCCATTTCTTAGGTGTACAGGTTTTAGGCGTTGTCAGTGTTGCAGCTTATGTAGCGATTGTCATTACGATTGTATTCCAGATACTTAAACATACGATCGGTCTTCGTGCAAGTGCTGAAGAAGAAATCGCAGGTCTGGATGTTTCTGAACATGGTCTTCTTACAGCTTATGCAGGATTTGAAATGCTTCCGGATACCATCACAGATGAAAGTGAACCGGTTGTTGTTGACGGTGATATTCCAGTGGCAGAGGCCGTTCCTGTTAAAAAAGTTCCGACCTTTGAAGATGGAACACCTAAGTTTACGAAAGTTGAGATTATCTGTAAGGAATCCCGTCTTGAAAGTCTGAAAGCATCTATGATGCAGCTTGGTATTACAGGTATGACTGTATCCCATGTTTTAGGATGTGGTGTACAGAAAGGCAAACCGGAATATTATCGTGGTGTTCAGGTTGAAGCAACACTTCTTCCAAAGGTTCAGGTAGACATTGTTGTCAGTGAAGTTCCTGTACGTAAAGTCATTGAGACAGCTAAGAAGGTTCTTTACACAGGCCATATCGGTGATGGTAAGATCTTCGTATATGATGTGGAAAATGTCATAAAGGTTCGTACCGGTGAAGAAGGCTTTGATGCACTTCAGGATGTAGAATAAATAAAATAGAAGGCTGCGTACATTCCGAAATTTCAGAATGTACGTCAGCCCTGCTTTGATTTCAAGGAGGAACATGCCTATGTGTTCAATTATGGGTTACTGCGGCAGCAGTGCTGCTTATGATAAATTTGTGGAAGGACTTCTTAAAACGGTGACCAGAGGTCCGGATGACCGCCGGGTCGTAGATACGGGAAAGGGTCTGCTTGGTTTCGAGAGACTTTCAATCATGGGGCTCACACCTTCCGGTATGCAGCCCTTTGAGCTTGACGGAAGCTATGTTGTCTGCAATGGCGAAATTTACGGCTTTGAGAAAATAAAAGAAGAGCTTTCCGGAAAATATACATTTCAGAGTGAATCTGACTGCGAAATTCTCCTTCCTCTCTATAAAGAATATGGTACAGACATGTTCAAGATGTTGGATGCAGAATTCGCCTGCATTATTTATGATGCAGAAACAGAAGGATATATTGCAGCACGAGATCCGATCGGTATCCGCCCATTATACTATGGTTATGATGCGGATGGCGTCATCCTTTTCGCAAGTGAACCGAAGAATCTGACAGAGCTGACCGATAAAATTATGCCGTTTCCTCCGGGACATTATTATAAAGATGGCGAATTTATCTGTTACTGTGATATTGCAAAAGTGGATGCAGTCTGTTACGATAATCTAGAAACAGTCTGTAAAAATATTCATGATAAACTGGTAGCCGGTGTGGAGAAACGACTGATTGCGGATGCAAAAGTTGGATTTCTCCTCTCAGGCGGTCTGGATTCCTCACTCGTATGTGCAATTGCGGCAAAGAAAAGCAGTACGCCGATCAAAACCTTTGCAATTGGTATGAGCGAAGATGCCATTGACCTTAAATATGCAAAACAGGTCGCAGATTATATCGGAAGTGACCATAAAGAAGTGATCATTACAAAGGATGATGTGCTTTCATCTTTAAAAGAAGTCATTCATCTTCTTGGTACTTTTGATATCACAACCATCAGAGCCAGCATGGGAATGTATCTGTTATGTAAAGCGATCCATGAGCAGACCGATATCCGGGTTTTACTGACCGGTGAGATATCGGATGAGCTGTTCGGATACAAATATACGGATTTTGCTCCGGATGCAGCAGCATTCCAACAGGAGTCGGAGAAACGTATACGTGAGCTTCATATGTATGATGTTCTGCGTGCGGATCGCTGTATTTCTGTAAATTCTCTGGAGGCGAGAGTTCCTTTCGGTGATCTTGATTTTGTGAAATATGTCATGGCGATCGATCCGGAAATAAAGCTGAATAAATATGGAAAGGGAAAATATCTTCTCCGTCATGCCTTTGAGGAGGGGGATTATCTGCCGGATGAAATTCTGTGGCGTGAAAAGGCTGCATTTTCAGATGCGGTCGGTCATTCCATGGTGGATTATCTGAAAGAATATGCCGAATCAGCATATACGGATGAAGAATTTGAAACATTGTGTCAAAAATACACACATGCCCGCCCATTTACAAAAGAATCTCTGCTTTACCGAGAGATTTTTGAGAGCTTTTACCCGGGTCAGGGAGAAATGATTGCAGATTTCTGGATGCCAAATAAATCATGGGAAGGCTGTGACGTAGATGATCCTTCTGCCAGAGTCCTTTCGAACTATGGCGACAGTGGAAAATAATCAATCATAAGAGAGGTAAAACACAATGGAAAAGAGAGAACAATTATACGAAGGCAAGGCAAAGAAAGTATTCAAAACGAATGATCCACAGCTTTTGATCGTTTCTTATAAAGATGATGCGACAGCTTTCAATGGTCTGAAAAAAGGAACAATTTCAGGAAAAGGCGTGATCAATAACAGAATGAGCAATCTGTTGATGCAGTATCTTGAGAAAAAAGGCGTGCCTACACATTTTGTGGAAGAACTGAATGACAGAGAAACTGTTGTTAAAAAGGTTTCTATTGTACCACTTGAAGTTATCGTTCGTAATATTGCTGCAGGATCCTTCTCTAAGAGATATGGCGTAGATGAAGGTAAAGTTTTTGATGTACCTACAGTTGAGTTCTCTTATAAAAATGATGACCTGGGTGATCCGCTGATCAATGATGACCATGCACTGGCACTTGGACTGGCAACAAAAGAGGAAATCGAGCTTATTAAAAAATATGCGTTGGCAGTCAACGAAGAGTTAAAGGCTTTCTGGTCCGAATGCGGCGTGACACTTGTAGATTTTAAACTGGAATTTGGCAGACTTGATGACGGTACAATTGTTCTGGCAGATGAGATTAGCCCGGACACAAGCCGTTTATGGGATTCCAAGACAGGAGAAAAACTGGATAAGGATAGATTCCGTCGAGATCTTGGCGGTGTTGAAGATGCTTATACAGAAGTAATGAAACGACTTTTACAGCACATTTAACAATTAATGGAGGCAATCTATGACAAAATATATTTTCGTAACAGGCGGCGTTGTGTCTGGGCTTGGCAAAGGTATCACTGCTGCATCTCTGGGTAGATTATTAAAGGCGAGAGGCTTTAAGGTCGCTGCCCAGAAACTGGATCCTTATATTAATGTGGATCCGGGAACGATGAGCCCTTACCAGCACGGTGAAGTTTATGTAACGGAAGATGGAGCAGAGACAGACTTGGATCTTGGACACTACGAGCGCTTTATTGATGAAGACTTAAATAAATATTCCAACCTGACTACGGGAAAAGTTTACTGGAACGTACTGAATAAGGAACGTCGGGGCGAATACCTCGGTTCCACCGTTCAGGTCATTCCTCATGTAACAAATGAAATCAAGGAATTTGTATACAGCGTTGGCAAAAAAACAAATGCAGATGTTGTTATTACAGAAATCGGCGGTACGATCGGGGATATCGAATCCCAGCCTTTTATCGAGGCCGTACGACAGATTTCCCTTGAAGTCGGAAGAGAGAATAGTCTGTTTATCCATGTTACCCTCGTTCCTTTCTTGAGAGGTTCCGAGGAACATAAAACGAAACCGACCCAGCATTCGGTAAAAGAACTGCAGGGTATGGGTGTTAATCCGAATATTGTGGTTCTTCGATGCGACGAACCATTGGAGCCATCCATATTTAAAAAGATTTCCATGTTCTGCAATGTTAAACCGGATTGTGTTATCGAAAATATTACCCTTAATAATCTCTATGAGGCACCATTGATGCTTGAGGCATCCAACTTTTCTGAAGTTGTCTGCAGGGAACTGGGACTTCATGGACAGGAACCGGATCTGAATGAGTGGGTTCAGATGGTTGAACGGATCAAAGAACCCCGCTGCAGTGTAACGATCGGCCTTGTCGGCAAATATGTGGCACTGCATGACGCCTATCTTTCCGTTGCTGAGGCACTCCGCCATGCCGGTTATGCTCAGAATACCCATGTCAATATCCAGTGGATTGATTCTGAGGAGATTACAAAAGATAATCTGGAAGAAAAATTTGAAGGCATTGACGGTATTATTGTCCCTGGTGGTTTTGGTGACCGGGGTATTGAGGGGATGATCCTTTCTGCAAAATATGCAAGGGAAAATGGATTGCCATATTTCGGCATCTGTCTTGGTATGCAGATTGCCGTAATCGAATACGCCAGAGATGTTGCTGGCATTACAGACGCAAATTCAGGTGAATTTGACGAGCTGTGCCGGAATAAGGTCATTGATTTTATGCCGGGACAGAGCGGTGATATTGACAAGGGCGGAACACTTCGTCTGGGTGCTTACCCTTGTCTCATTAAATTCGGTACAACGATGGAACGCTGTTACGGCTCGGATCAGATCAGCGAACGTCACAGACATCGTTATGAATTTAATAACGATTACCGGGAAATTCTTGAAGGCAAAGGCTTAACTTTGAGCGGAACTTCTCCGGATGGAAGACTTGTTGAAACAGTGGAACTTACGGAAAGACCATTTTATGTGGGTGTTCAGTATCATCCTGAATTTAAGAGTCGTCCAAATAAGCCTCATCCGCTTTTTAAAGGCTTTATCGGGGCAGCATTGGAGCGTTTGTCCGGAGGTGCGGTATGAGTTTATATGAATCAGAAATTCACGAAGAGTGCGGCGTCTTTGGCGTGATCGCCAAGGAACCGACCGATGTTGCCAATATTTCCTACTACGGTCTGTATGCATTACAGCACCGCGGTCAGGAAAGCTGCGGCATTGTGGTCAATGATGACGGTGTATTTTCATCTTATAAAGATTTGGGACTGGTAAGTGAAGTGTTCTCGGCGGATACCTTATCCCGATTGCCTAAAGGGACGATGGCTGTAGGACACTGCCGTTATGGAACGACCGGCGGTACGAACCGTAATAACTGTCAGCCGATTGAAGTTAATCACCAGAAAGGACATATGGCATTGGCCCATAATGGCAATCTCAGCAATGCAGCAGAGCTGAGAAACAGCCTTGAATTAACTGGTGCAATTTTCCATACGACCAGTGACACCGAGACCATTGCTTATATCGTAACAAAAGAACGTTTAAGAACACCATCGATCGAAGATGCACTCAGTTCTGCTATGAACATCATTGACGGTGCATATTCCCTCGTCCTCATGTCCCCACAGAAACTGCTCTGTGCAAGGGATCCGTATGGTTTCCGTCCGCTCTGTTATGGACAAACTCCGGACGGAACTTATGTGGTGGCATCGGAAAGCTGTGCCTTAAAGGCTGTCGGTGCGGAATTTATACGGGATGTGGAACCGGGAGAAATCCTTGTGTTTGGTCCGAATGGTATTGTTTCCCGTAAAGAACACTGCGGTAAAAAGAGAAAAAAATTATGTATATTTGAATATATTTATTTTGCAAGACCCGACTCTGTCATTGATACAGTTTCGGTTCATCAGGCACGTATCCGTGCAGGAAAAATACTGGCAAAGGTTCATCCAGTGGAAGCGGATGTGGTTATGGGCGTACCGGATTCGGGCTTGGATGCAGCACTCGGTTTCAGTCAGGAGTCTGGAATTCCTTATGGCATTGGATTGATTAAAAATAAATATATCGGAAGAACCTTTATATCACCTGGACAGAATGCAAGAATGGATCAGGTGAAGATTAAACTGAATGCCATCGAAGAAAGTGTCAAAGGCAAACGCGTCGTTTTGATCGACGATTCCATTGTCCGGGGTACGACCTGCGGACGTATCGTCAAACTTATTCGTGAAGCCGGAGCAAAGGAAATCCACATGCGTATATCGGCTCCGCCATTTTTACATCCATGCTATTATGGTACGGATATTGATTCCAGAGAAAACTTAATTGCCTGCAAACATTCTGTGGAAGAAATCGCAGAGATCATCGGAGCAGATTCCCTTGGCTATTTACCTGTATCCGAATTGGGCTCTCTGATCGGAAACAATGAATACTGCAGTGCATGCTTTGATGGTGACTATCCGACTGAAATTCCGAAAGACACACGAAAGAATCGGTTTGAACAGAAACTTTCAGAAGTTCGAAAAGCAAATGAAAAGTAAAGTGAGGTGCCGATAAAATCATGGAATATAACAGAAAAATTATTTTGGAGGATGGGCAGCAGTATTACGGATACGGTTTTGGTGATGCCTGTGACTGCGTGTGCGAAATTGTCTTTAATACATCTATGGTCGGATATCAGGAGATTATTTCGGATCCGTCCTATACCTATCAGGCGGTCGTTATGACCTATCCGCTTATAGGAAATTATGGTATGGCGGATGATGATTATGAAACGGAGATTCCAACGATCGGCGGACTTATTGTGCGGGAATATAATGATCTGCCGTCCAATTTCCGAAGCACAGCCACCCTTTCTGAAATTATGCAAAAATATCATATACCGGGAATTTCCGGTGTAGACACACGAAAACTGACCCGATCCATTCGCGATGTGGGCAGCCGTAAAGTATTGATCACAGATGCGGCAACTTCATTGGAGAAAGGTCTTAAAATATTGAAGGAAACCGATATTCCAACAGATGCGGTTTCCAAAGTAAGCTGCAAGAAAATATGGACAGCCGATGCTGCGGATGAAAAGTATCATGTGGTTGCCATTGACTGTGGAATGAAAAGAAATATTGTGAGATCTTTGAATGCACGTGGCTGTAAAGTGACCGTCGTGCCATGGAATACAACGGCACAGACGATTGAAGAACTTCGACCGGACGGTATTTTTATTTCCAATGGTCCGGGTAACCCGGAGGATGTGGAACCGGTCATCCAATTAGTTCAAACTTTAAAAGGAAAATATCCGACTTTTGGCATATGTCTGGGACATCAGCTGATCTCTCTGGCATATGGCGCAAAAACTTATAAATTAAAATTTGGTCATCGCGGCGGTAATCATCCGGTGCGTAACCTTGAAACAAATAAAATTGAGATTACTTCGCAGAATCACTCCTATGCGGTTGACATGGAAAGCTTGTCAGCGACAGATCTGACACCGACCCATATCAATTTGCTGGATCAGACGATTGAAGGTGTGAAATGCGATCGAGATAGAATATTCAGTGTACAGTATCATCCGGAAAGTGCACCAGGTCCACAGGATAGTGCTTATCTGTTTGATCAATTTTTATGTCTGATGGAGGAGGAAAAAAACAATGCCTAAAAGAACAGATATTAAGAAAGTCCTCGTCATCGGTTCGGGACCAATTGTCATTGGTCAGGCGGCAGAATTTGACTACGCCGGAACCCAGGCATGTCTTGCACTTAAAGAAGAGGGATATGAAGTCGTTTTATGTAACTCCAATCCGGCAACGATCATGACCGATACTTCCATTGCGGATAAGGTATATATGGAGCCTTTGACATTGGAGTATATGGCAAAAATTATCCGCTATGAGCGTCCGGATGCCATTCTTCCAGGAATTGGCGGACAGACCGGTCTGAATCTTGCCATGCAGCTTGAGAAAAAAGGGGTTTTGGCAGAATGTCGTGTCGAACTTCTTGGAACAAAGAGCAGCAGTATTGAACGGGCGGAAGACCGGGAACTCTTTAAGGAGCTTTGTGAAAGTCTTGGTGAACCGGTATTGCCGTCAGACATTGCCTGCTCCATGGAGGACGGTATCGCTGTTGCTGAAAAAATCGGTTATCCTGTCGTTCTTCGACCGGCCTTTACCCTCGGCGGAACCGGCGGTGGTTTCGCGGATAATGAAGAGGAATTGATTCCTCTTATGAAAAATGCCCTGTCTCTTTCACCGGTCAGTCAGGTATTGATCGAAAAGAGTATTAAAGGGTATAAAGAAATTGAATATGAAGTGATGCGTGACAGCAATGATACAGCGATCACCATCTGTAATATGGAAAATCTGGATCCGGTTGGTATCCATACCGGAGATTCCATCGTTGTCTGCCCATCGCAGACATTGACAAACAAGGAATATCATATGCTCAGAGACAGTGCGTTGAAGATCATTCGTGCCCTTGAGATTGAAGGCGGATGTAATGTTCAGTTTGCACTGGATCCGAATTCCTTCCAATATTATCTGATCGAGGTAAATCCGAGAGTATCCCGTTCCTCAGCTTTGGCTTCAAAAGCGAGTGGTTATCCGATTGCCCGCGTATCTGCAAAGATTGGTGTGGGTATGACCCTGGATGAGATTCCAATTGCTAATACACCGGCCTCCTTTGAACCGACATTGGACTATGTGGTAACTAAAATGCCGCGTTTCCCATTTGATAAATTTACCGATGCCAATAATTCACTGAGTACCCAGATGAAAGCTACTGGTGAGGTTATGAGTATCGGACGGACTTTTGAGGAAAGTTTGCTGAAAGCGGTCCGTTCTCTTGAGATTGGTCTTCATCATCTGCATCACAGTAAGTTTGACGAGATGAGTGAGGCTGCACTGATCGATTATATTAAGATCGGTACAGACGACCGGATTTATGCCATCGCCCAGCTTTTAAGACTCGCATGTGATGAGACAAAGATTACAAAAGCAACGGCGATCGATCCATTCTTTATCCGCAAGCTGAAAAATATTATAGACGAAGAGGAAAAGCTCCAGATGCATCCGGAAGATCCGAAAGTTTTATATGAGGCAAAACGGATGGGATTTTCCGATAAGGAAATTGCAATACGCTGGAATATGACGGAACGAGATGTATTTGATATGCGTAAAAAGGCGGGTATCATCCCTGTTTATAAAATGATCGATACCTGTGCCTCCGAGTTTGAAAGCTACATTCCATATTTTTATTCCACATATGAAGAGGAAAATGAATCCATTGTATCCGATAAAAAGAAAGTGATCGTGCTTGGTTCCGGTCCGATTCGTATCGGCCAGGGTGTCGAATTCGATTATTCTACGGTGCATGCGGTTAAAACGATTAAGGCAGCCGG
>JAXJRF010000204.1:0-3944 GCA_036310765.1 Frisingicoccus sp. | reverse complement strand
TTTTAATACAGGCAGCATCTCAGGCGTCTGGCTGAGAACATAATCCCCATATTCCAAAACCTGCTGTATACCTTCAGCCAGATCATCGGACTCCTCAAAAATCTCCAGTGCTTTTGTGGAGATTCCCTTTGCCACTGTAAGAATCGTACCTTCCTTCGGTTTCATAACAGCCTTATAAGCTGTTTCGGAAGCGTGATCCAGTGCCATGGCAAGTACATGGGCATCGATCACCTCAACCTCTTTGATCTCTCTGCAGAATCCTCTGAAAAGCTGAGAAAGAATAACGCCAGAGTTACCTCTCGCCCCTCTCAAAGCTCCCTGAGAAATAGCTTTGGCAAGGCTTTCCATCGTTGGATGCTCCAATGCCTGTACTTCTCTGGCTGCTGACATAATCGTCATCGTCATATTCGTACCTGTATCACCGTCCGGAACTGGAAATACATTTAATTCATTAATCCATTCTTTTTTCGAATCTAATCGCTGTGCTCCTGCCAAAAACATCTTTTTCAGCATATTCGCATCAATAGTATTCATAACCACTGCTTGGTTCCTCCTTAATGTCAATCAATCACTCGGACGCCTTCGACAAAAATGTCGACACGCCCAACTTCCATGCCTGTAAACTGCTCTACTTTATATTTCACATTGTGCATTAAGTTGTCCGCAACGGTTGCAATACTAACACCGTAAGCAATAATCACATGGAAACGTATATTAATCTGATTATCTTCAATGGTCACCTCGACACCTTTTGTGAGGCTTTCTCTTTTAAGAAGTCTGGTAAGACCATCTTTCATGCTAATCATTCCCATGCCGACAATACCAAAACATTCAACAGCTGTCAAGCCAGCATATTTGGAAATAACATCTAAATCAATGGCAACTGTGCCGCCCTCTTTATTCAAGTGTCCTTTCATAGCAAGACCCTCCAATTCTATATTCATATGTTATATTATAACCGCTTTCTATAAAAAAGAAAATATATATTTTTAGACTTTCAAAAAAATATGACATTATTTATAAATCTTCACTTGCATTTACGGTAATTATCTGTTAGAATTAATTTGTTGTAATCCTATGGGGTTAAAAACATCTTTTAAGGAGGTGGCAGACATGGCAAAATGTGCAGTTTGTGAAAAAGCAGCTCACTTTGGAATCAAAGTGTCTCATTCACATAGAAGAAGCAATAAAATGTGGAAATCTAACATTAAGAAAGTTAAGGTAAACGATAACGGAACACCAAAGAAAATGTATGTATGTACTTCCTGTTTACGTTCCGGCGCAGTTGAAAGAGCTTAATTTAGAGATTATAAGGCAGCATTTATGCTGCCTTTTTTCTTTATCCATAATTTTTAAAAGGGACAGCCAGAATATTAATGTCATTCAGTTAGACACTAAGTACAAGGCTATCCCTTTATTTATTAATTACTGAACCTTAAATACAAATTCTTCATTACCAAGCAGGATACGATCACCGGCTGACAATTTTTTGTTCTGTTCTCCAACAAGAACAACACCATTAACAAATGTATGATTTGTTGAACCATTATCACAAATAACATATCCGCCCTCACAACGCCGGATAATTGCATGTACCCGACTGACTGCCGGATTATCATAGACAGGGATTTCATTATCACTGGCTTTGCCGATACGGATCACATTCTGATCCAGTTCATATACAGATTGATCTTTCCGACGATACAAGAAACAATGTTCCCTATCTTCCGTTTCTTCCACCGTTTCTGTTTCCATATCTTCCGATGATCCATCGTCCGAGTTCTCGTCCTCTTCATTGAATTTTTCCGCAATTTTTCTGGCGATTTCATCCATATCGCTGTCTTCTTCCGATTCCGTCTCCGCACCCGTTTCTTCTATAATAACTTCCGGTACAGATTCGATTTTCGTTTCAGTAGGCTCGCTCTCTTCTTCAATGTCAATCTTCAAAGCATCGACACTCTCCGCATTCGGAATACTCTCCAGAACATTGGAAACAAATGTGTTGCCTGTTTCTTCCTGTGATTGTAAAAAGTCATAAAAATTCCCATATACCAACTGACGGTGATTACTTATATAACGAATAATATTCCCAAGCCATGTCATCTCGTCATTTTCATTATAGAGCATATTGACGAGAAGCTCCTTGATGAAAAGGCGCAGAGGTCTTGCCGGAAGAATACCATCATTCACCGGAACATAAATACAGGAAACCTGTTTTTGCTCCACATCATAAAACATACTGTTAATGCCGAGCAATATGCGGTCTGTATTTAATCCGTATTTCTCCGCATCCATATATACCTTTGTCAGAGATTTCAAAAAATCCAGTGCTTCATTTTTCTCTATAACCTGCGACAAAAACTGTTTCAGAGTTATTCTGTCTCCATAGCTATAATACAAATAAAATGCCTTATTTTTTTCAAATTCACATTTCAAAAAAGATGGACAATCTATATCCAGATATTTTTTAAAATCTTCCTTATTAATATCACTGATCGGATCAACAACAAGATATGCCTCATTTTGATCATTATAATTTATTTTTGATACACTCATATTGTCACCTTGTCTTACGTTATTTTCTATTTACAGCAGAAGAAATTATATCCTAAAATCAGACAGAATACAATGAGACAGATACTTAAAACAAAAGAATCAATGAACATCATAATAATCATGCCCACAGCAATCCAGAACATTATAAATCCTATAATGCGTTTCATAAGCACCGCTCCATAACTTCAGTCTTTATATCCTATGTTTCATCTGTTGAAGATGTGCTATTTATCTTCTAAAATTGTCTGAACCTTCTGTGCCACCTCGGCATCATCCGTCGGATCACCCTTTGTAAACCGGTTCATAATATCCGGAACCATATCGATCAATTTTGCAAAGGCTGATTGACTGCTCTCTACCGGGATCACACGAACCACATCACCTCGAATGACCAGCACTGCACATGGATCCATGTCCAATCCCATACCACCTCCGGCAGAATCTTTGTGCTTCGCATCCGAAGCCATAGAACCGGCACCCATGCCAAAATGAACATCAACCAAAGGAATGATGATCGTATCATTTACTGTAATCGGTTCACCAACCACTGTTTTTGTTGAAAGAATACCGCTCACGCCATCAAATAAAGACTGAACAGATGCATTAAATGTATTCACTGCCATTAGGTTTCCTCCTTACCCCTTCATATGTCTTATATATTTCACTAAATTTCTTATATCTTTATTCAAAAGACTTCTCAGCCCCCAATAAACGAATATATATAACGGAATGGAACCTTTAATATACAGATCCCCTTCGATAATCTCCTGTTCAAAATCCGGATTCAGAACAACGGATTCACCATACAGAGCATAAAATATGCTTGCATAGCCTAATACTTTTCCAGTATCCGAAGGTCTTCCCAGACCAAAATGCAGATATCCGGATATTTTCTTTGGCCGGATATACATAAAAACAGACCATAAAGCTTTCTTTGCAAACCGGATACTATTCTGCGTACACTCCGCATTGATAAAACGGCTGATCTTTTCCTTATTTTTAGAAAGCGATTCCAGCTTTTGTTTCATGTTTCGGAGGATATGATCTATTTTGTCCATCCATGTTTCCGACGAACTTTCCGGCTTTTCTTCGATTTTTTCTCTGGATATTTTTGTTTTTTCCTTTTTAAGCGTATCCGGTTCTTTTCTAACCGGCTCCTCTTTTGAAACCACCGGCTTGTCCTTTGTCTTCACCGGCTCCGAAGATTTCTGTTCATCCAGAACAATCGTTTCCTGCCCGGATTGCATTTCTTCAAAAAGCTCCTCCAGCTCTGAAAAATCATCCTCCGGAGTTTCCGCAGAAACCTCCGCCTCCTTTGGTATATCCAAAAGGCTGCGTGTAAAAAAAGAAACCCTCGCCCGTATATTTTTGTCTTTAAATTCACCGAT